>CAMAML010000035.1 GCA_945836835.1 uncultured cyanobacterium
CTCCGTTTAAATATTACTCCGTTAAATTCATGAATTGAAGTAAATATATCTTAATATATACTTGAAAATTAATTTCAAATTAATTATACTTAAATTATGTTTAATTTTATTGTAATAATTAAGATAGTTTAAACGGAGGGTGAAAAACATGCACACGATATTCATGAGGGAAGATAGAAGGCATTGCTTTACTCTGGCGGAAGGTGGACAGAGTCCACTCTTGTGTGGAGACAAAGGGACACAATATTCTCCATGCCTTGTAAAAAAGGGCTTTACGCTTGCGGAAGTTCTGGTAACATTGGGAATAATCGGGGTCGTTGCAGCCATGACATTGCCGACATTGATAAAGGATTATCAAAAATCGGTTGTCGAGGCGAGATTGAAGTGGTTTTACAGTGCGATAAATCAAGCCGTCAGGATGTCGGTTGTAGATAACGGAAGTACCGAGTATTGGGAACTAAAAAACAGTTCCGTTGGTTATGGCTCATATGAGAATAACTTAGAATGGTTTAATAAATACTTATCACCATATTTAAAGCATGAAGAATTGTCAGACTGTACCGACTACATATATGAGAGTAACACAACATATGTTCTACCTTTTGTATGTATTAAACTTACAAACAACAGCTTATTTAGTTTAAATATAGATGTAAATGGGCTTGATATAAATTATTACCCAAGCGGGAAATTTGTTCCGCGTACTGAAGAAACACCTAAGAATATATTTAGATTTCAATTCTTTAAAGATGTGAACGGGCATAAGGAGTCTGTAGAACCTTATACATACGCTTGGGACAATAATCCGGAAACATTAAAAAACGGGCATGTCTACTCATGCTACGATGGACACAGAGACTTTTGCACAAAGCTTATCCAACTCAACAACTGGAAAATTCCTGACGATTATCCGTGGTAAAACGGCGACGAAATTTAATACATGGCACAAAAAGAACGGGCTATTGCTCGTTCTTTTCGGTTTCAATCTTGTCTATGTATTCTACGATGTCTAGGGCAAGCTCGTGGCGAAGTTCGTCCGGAGCATGCTTGATATACTCCATGGCATGCGAAACTTTGACGTTCTTGTCGTACCAACGACGCAAAATATATTCGTATTGTTCATCCAGCGACATTTCAAAATTTATGTCTTTCAGTTTATCCAAAACGTACTCCGCACAAACTGTTTGAATATTTTCGTCAGCCTTTTCCCACACGGAAATTGCCCTGCTCAATACGGGATCGACGTCATACCAGCGTTGCTTTCTTTCAACCATTTCAAACTCCTTATTTTAGCCTCTTTTCCTTTCTCTATTCTAGACTAAAAGTAAAATTTCGTCAAAAAATTTAATAAAAGTGTCAAAGTTTTTTTATGTATTATATAATTTATAGTATGAGGAAGAGATTAATTGCTTTATTTTTGACGTTATCTATGATTATGCCAAACGGCATGGTTTTTGCCGACACGGTACTGGAAGGGCATGCCCAAAAAGACGAAGTCATAAAGCAGGAGCTTATGGACGAAATCTTTACGGGGCAGGTTGACACGGTAGACCGCTCGGACATAATCCATATGACGGTTTCGCAGGTTTTAGACTCAAACATAAACATAGAAGGGGATGAGTTTTTTGCCGAAGTGGTGAACGACGTGAGAGGGGACAACGGCGTAATCATCCCGAAAGGAACTTTTGCCCACGGCAAAATCTCTCAGACAACGGAGTCGAAACGGCTTGGGCGTCCCGCGTCAATTTCTTTGAATTTTGACTACCTCATAACCCCCGACGGGCGGGAAATTCCGATTGACGGAAAGATGTCCACAAAACTTCATCCGGTAACCTCCGTTGCTAAAATTGCGGTACAGGATGTGGGGTATACCCTTGCGGGCGGTGCTTTGGGCGGATTTGCCGCATTGAACTGGCTCGGATTGGAGGCGGCTATTGCCTCTAACGGATACACCCTTGCGGGCGGTGCGGCTATCGGCGGAGTACTTGGGCTTGGGGCAGCACTTATGAGAAAAGGAAATGACGTACTTATCGCTCCGGGCGATGAAATTAAGGTAAAAATTAACACGAAAGTTTCTCTGCCCGTTTACAAAGACAGTGCATTAATGCAACACGAAATGCTCTACCCCGGGCTTGACATAAAGATTACAAACATAAAACACGAAGAAGACCCGTTCGGGGAGGCAAACACCATAACGTTAACGCTTATGATTACAAACCTTTCCGACAAAACGATTTCGGGGCTGGACTCGGGATTGGTAAACGATTACAACGCAATATTCAGACCGTCTATTTTTGGGGACACAAAATTGATGTTCAGACAGGTCAGACCGGGCGAAAAAGTCGTCGGAGATATTTCGTTTGCGGTGGACAACATTAACAGAAAATTTTGGCTAACGTTTTACGACAGAAGGAGTAAAAAACCTATCACAAAGATTTCCGTCGACAACGCTTACAAAAACGTTTCCGAAAAAACCAAAAAGAAAAACGACAAGGTCAGAACAAAACGCAAAAATTACAAAAAACAGCCCGACGTGTTTGACCCGCTTGACTAAGTTTCCTTCACCGAAATGTATAATAAATCTTAACAAAGTAGCAAAATTTATTTTTACGAGTTATTATACAATAGATGCATTCTACGTAGAACGGAATATTTGTGAAAGGAGTGATTTGCATGACAATTCAACCTATCGGAGCAATTTCGAAAAACGTTGTAAACTTCAACGGGCAAAAGAAAAACGGTTACGAAAACCCGATTAATCGTAGCACGGAACGGAACCTTGCAATCCTGGGGACGGCAGGGCTTGCGTCATTGGTGGGCGTTGCGGCGGGCGGATTAACTTCATGTTTTCCACAGTTCAAGGGCTGGAAAATCCCGACAATCGTCGGAGGATGTGCGGCATTATTTACAATGGTTTTGGCATTGCCGTCAAGGCTTTATAACACCAAGGTAAACGCTTTTGCCAAAGAAAAAGAGATGGATGTTTTCTCTCGCCAAAAAGCGGCACAGGCAAACATTTACGGCGACATAAACAACGAAATTAAGGATGAAGAAGTATCCTTGGACGACAAGGTTCGTCACTATTCGACCGTAAAAATGGCGGATAACGGGCGTGGAGTAATGGTTCAGGGTGCGTCATAGAGGATCCCGATGATTAACGGCGTTTCAAGCATACCATACGGCAGGCAAATTTATAGCCCGCAAGTTAGAGGCGGGAAAATTTCGTTCACGGCAAAAAGCAAGGACGAAAAGATAAATACTGCCGACAAAAACCCTATATCGAGGACGGGAGAAGCAATGAACTTGTTTAAAGCCACTTTTTTAGGCGGGATGGCACTTGGGGCAAGGTTGTTGTTTGAACTTTTTGACGGGGAATTTGTGTTTGAAACGGCCGGCAAAAAGGCGAAAAAGATTATCGGAAACGCCAATAAAGACAAATCCGTCTCAAAACAGATTTTAATATGGGGCGGCGGAACTTTGGGCTTAATCCTTGCGGGAATAAGCGGTTTTGCTCTTTTGTACACGGCTTTGAATGCTCCTAAAATCGCTTATAACAGCAAGGTAAACTCCTTCAAAAAATCAAACGAAATGGATGTATATATTCAAGCTAACAAGGCGGAAAAAGCAATCTACGACGAAATGAACAAAAAAGCAATGACGGCTGACAAAGACGAAAAACAAAACTTAAAAGAGAATTACGAAAAAATGCAACTTGCAAAAAACAGGGTGCCTGATTTCGTAAAATTATGAACTTGAATAAAACAGGCATGGAATTAACAATACAAGGCAGAATGGTCGCAAGACCGACACTTAAAAACCAAAATACGGAAAGTGGCACAAACCTCGACCGAAAGTTTGTGTTTGAAAATAAAACTTTTTCAACTCCAAATTATGACAAAAGTTTTTTAGCGGTACACAATTTGCAAAACCTCAAAACAACGCCGAGTTTTACGGGATATTACGGGGACCCGCAACCGCTAAAAAAACTGTTTTGGATTTGCACAAACAGAAACGATGTTTACGAGGACGAGAGAAGCAAAGAGGCGATTTATTCTTCCGGGTATCAAAAATGGGTAAACATCAACCCCGCCGACCTTTTGAAAAGGACCCCCGAGCAGGCTGTTCAATCCGCCTGTACAATAACGAAGCGGGAATTAGGGTATCCGGAAATCCCCGACAACATAAGGACACCCGACTGGGGAGATAAATGGGGACGAAAAGCCAACTATATCGAAATTAACCCGAGAACGGTCGGGAAATACGAACACGGCAGGTTATCGGACGGCTTACTTTCAACAATGAAACTTCTTGCGGCAATTCCGCCGTCGGGGAAGGATTTCCCGAATTGTATAGTTTTATCTCAGCTTTACCCGAGCATGTCCAATGACGGATACGCAAGTGACGGCTCGTTATACTGTGCAAATTTGCATGTCGGGATTAGCAAAAACCTGACCTCTGACGGATTGGAAGGTAAAATGGGTGCCGACGAGCAGGTGAAAGCGTTCAACGATTTTGCCCATATGCTCGGGTTTAAGACATGTTTTAGAATACCCCTGTCTGCCGGACAGTTGAGCGTTCAGGGAAGAGAGTTTGACTGGTACAAAGACGAGCGGGCATACATTGATGCCTGTGTTTGGGGGATTGAACTCGGGTTTGACGGAATATATTTTGACAGCGGAAAGCACGTAATCGATTACGACGGGTATATGGGCGTCGGAGCATTGCCGAACCCGCAACAAATGGCATACATAACCAACCAAATCAGGGTGGAGACGGGACGGTGCGACCTTTCTTTTATCGGAGAAAAAGCCAACGACGACGGAAGGTTTAAGGAAATAGGTTTGTCTGCGGGAACGGACTGGGGTAAAGCCGACAACATAGAAAGTGTAAAGCATGAGGCATGGAAACAAAGAGGAAACGCCGATTATGCAGCAGGACCGGAGGTTTCAAACGACAACGATTGCGGAGAAATTAATTTTGAAACAAGGTTAAATCGGATAAATTCATGCCTATGGGGTGCGACGGACAAAAACGACAAATTACCTACATATATGCAAATCCACGACATTTTCCCGCTCTCGCCTTTTATAAACACCCATGAAGCCATGCTTAATGCAAAACAGATGAACGGCTCGGACGCTTGGACGGAATGTGAAAGGCACTGGGACGGGATTTTTAACCAATCCGAGGCGGCAAGAAATTACACCCAAAACGTTTACCATGAGTTTGAAAACTACATCAGAAATTCTTAATCGGTAAAATTTACTTGATATTCCGAGAATATTTTATTATAATAGGTACTATGAAGAGAGTTATTTTTACATTATTGGCATCAGTATTATTGCTTAATGCGGGGGATACGGCGTTTGCGGGAATTTTTCCTGCAAAAAAATCCGACATCAAGCACGCAAAAATAGAGAAAAACAGTTACAAAGAAATAGAGCAACTGCTCACAACTCAAGAAAAGTTTGCACAAAAATACGACCTTGAGGGGATTAAAACCGTTTACGGAAAAGAGTTTGTGAACAATGACGGGTTTAAGTGGGATGTTTATTTCAGCATGATAGAAGATACTTGGAAAAACTATCCCGATATTACTTACACGACCCAAATCAACAAAATTGACACGGACGGCGAGTATGCGGTCGTGTTGACAAGCGAAAAAGCGGTTGCGACAACCTCAAGCGAATTTCCGGTCGGGGAAGTGTTCGGGGAGTTAAATTCCACCTCGGAATGCATTTATTATTTGAGAAAAATCGGGGAAGAATGGAAAATCACGGGCGAACAGGTTCTGAAGGAGCTTTCCTCGTTAAAATTCGGGGACGCAAGGTATGTAAAGATGACGTTTGATGCCCCGAAAATGGTGGGAGCGGGCGAAACTTACACCTCGACGATAAAAGTACACGTGCCGAGCAACAGCATTGTAATCGGGGCGTTAAGCCAAGAAAAAATAGTGAACCCTATCGGAGAACCTGACGAAAAATTCAGGCCGTTTTCGGACGATCAGACTCTCACGAGGATATTTACGGCAAACACGGATAACGTTAACGAATATAACGTCGCCTCAGTTGCCTTGACGGAAGCCGAGCCGACAAAAGACGGGAACATAAAAGTTTATATGAGCGGTTTGGCGTTTGTCATGACACGGGTTAACGTCGTTCCGACGAACAATTTTGCAAAAGTTAAGGAGAAAGATGAACAGGAAAGTAACTAATTTTTTATATCTTTGCGTATGCTACGTGTTTTTTCTTATTGCGGATTTGTATTTGACAAAGTTGCTTTATAAAAGCATATCAAACGGGTTTACGTTCTCAAATAAGTTGATTGAGTTAACTTTTGTCAAAAACACGGGTGCCGCTTTTAACATATTATCCAACGGAAGGGAATTTCTTATAATATTCTCGATAGTGGTTTTGACCCTGATTTTTATGTACACGCTAAGAAACCTCAAGTCACTTTGGATGAAGGAAATATTCTTTATCTCACTTCTTTGTGCGGGGATTTCGGGGAACGTACACGAAAGAATTGTGCTGGGGTATGTGAGAGATTTTTTTCAGCTGAAATTCGTTAATTTTCCCGTGTTTAACCTCTCGGATATTTTTATAAACATCGGCGTAATCGCCTTAATTGTACTTATTCTACTAAAAAAGACAAAATAAATGATTTATATTGCGGACGAAAACGATGAAGGAAAACGACTTGATTACTGCTTAACGGAGGTAATCCCAAGCGGAGTGGACAATAACGAGGGGATTTCCCGCTCAAAAATTCAAAAACTCATAAAAGACGGCGGGGTAAAAGTTAACGGGGAAAGTAAAAAACCGTCTTATATTTTGAGGGAAAACGACGAGATTTCGGCGGAGGATTTTATAGCAGAAGAGGCAAAAATTTTGCCCGAAAATATCCCGATTGAAATTGTTTACGAAGATGAGAACATGCTTGTTGTGAACAAGCCTTCGGGCATGCTGACACACCCGACGACAATCGAAAAATCGGGGACACTCGTCAACGCTCTTTTGTTTAAATTCGGGGAAAATCTTTCCAACCTTAACGGTGAATTTCGCCGCGGGATTTTGCACAGGCTTGACAGAAACACGTCGGGGTTGTTGCTGGTCGCAAAAAATAATCAGGCACACGAGTTTTTGGCGGAGCAGATTAAAAATCATACCATTTTAAAAAAATACAGGGCGATTGTTAAAGGTGTTTGGGACAAAGACGAGGAAGTTTTGGATTTTCCGATTGGAAGAAACCCGAGGCAACCGCACAAAATGGCGGTCCTGCCCGACGGGAAACCGAGCAGGACGGAGGTTAAAGTTGTAAGAAGGTTCAAAGAGGCGACTGCCGTCGAGTTAAACCTTATCACGGGGCGAACGCACCAAATAAGGGTTCATACGAGTTACAAGCACCACCCCGTATACAATGACACTCTGTACGGCGCGGGCAAGGGAAAAGTCAACACGCAGGAACAGGTTTTGCAGTCTTTTTATTTACGCTTTACAAAACCGTTTTCGGATGAGATAATAGAAGTAGCCATTCCGGCGGATGAAAAATATGTGAAAGTCTTTAGATATTTAGAGGAGAAAGAAAAATGAAATTAATAATACAGATAATGGCGTTTTTAGCGATTTTTTTAGGAATTTACCTGATGATTTTAAACGGCGGGGACGCCGTTACGGTAAACGTTATGCCGCCGAGGTTTGACGATATTACGGGAGAACTGTACCATACAACAAAGACGATGAGTGTTGCGTTTTACACTCTTGCGATGATGCTTGCGGGACTTTTTGCGGGAATTTGTCTTGCTATTCCGTTTTACCTTGCACAGCTCGAGCAGGTTTTCGTCTACAAAAGAGAGCTTGAAAGAAGTTCTATCAAAAAAGATGATAGTGTTTCTCAGGTAAAAGTTTTGCAGGCAAAAGTTGATGTGCTTGAAAAAGCACTCAAAGAGGCACTGAAAAACCAATATTAACAAAGTTTTAAGGAGTAAAATTATGACAGACACAAAATTTGCGGGGATTGACGCCGACGGAAACGAAAAAGAATATTCGATTAACGATTTCAAAGGCAAAAAGACTGTTTTGTACTTTTACCCGAAAGATAACACCTCCGGGTGTACCCAAGAGGCGTGCGACTTTCGGGACAATATGAACAGGGTCACTAAATCCGCAAACGTTGTCGGCGTAAGCCCCGACAGCATAAAAAGCCACAAATCTTTCAAAGAAAAACAGGGGCTGAATTTCCCGCTGATTAGTGATCCTGAACACATTCTTGCCGAAAAATTCGGGGTTTGGAAAGAAAAATCAATGTACGGCAGGAAGTATATGGGGATTGAACGTTCGACATTTGTCCTTGACGAAAACGGCAACATTGAAAAAGAATGGCGTAAAGTCAAGGTAAAAGGACACGTCGACGAAGTTATCGACTACCTGAGCGGTGAATAGGAAACGACCACAAAGAAAACTCTACAAATCCAGCTTGACTGCACCCTGCCTGAAAACTTTCGGGCTATCGCCGAATACTCCGACAACGGTCGACTCCAAGCCTTTTGCAAAGTTGCCGTAATCAGGGATTACAAGATCAACAAGGTTGCCCATATTCTCAAGCGCCTGCTCATAAGTCTTTGCTGACGGTTGATGAGATAAATTCGCACTCGTTGTTGCAAGGACATGCCCCGTTGCAACCTCGCA
>CAMAML010000036.1 GCA_945836835.1 uncultured cyanobacterium
CCGATCTGGCGTTAAAATAAAAAAAAATCTTGTAAATTTTGATTACATTCTTGTAAAAATGGGGTTACAAAAAGTTTTTAGGAATTTATAATAATTACGGATGATACATATGAGGTGAGAGAAAAGTTGGAAAAACCCGTACTTGCAATATCAGTTCCTTGCTATAACGAGGAAGCCTGCCTTCCGACAACGTTAGAAACGTTGAAGAAGGTTTTGGAGAATTTGGTTAACGAAGGATTAGTTTCCGAAAAGAGTTTTTTACTGTTTACGGACGACGGAAGCAAAGACAAAACTTGGGAGATAATCTCTAACGCTTATAAAGAGCATTTATGCAACATCAGGGCAGTCAGATTTTCGAGGAATTTCGGAAATCAGGCGGCAATTTTGGCGGGGCTTGAGGCGGCAAGACGCTACGATGTCGACGCCGTTTTGACCATTGATGCGGACTTGCAACAAGATGTTAACAAGATAAAAGATTTCATTTTGGCATATAACGAAGGTTACGACATCGTCGCAGGCGTCAGAACCGACAGGGATCAGGAAGGGTTAGTCAAAAGATACGGTGCTATTGCTTTTTACAAGTTGATTAATCTTTTGGGCGTAAAAATAAAACCCGATCATTCCGAGTTTAGGCTGATAAGTCGAAACACGTTGAAGATTTTGGAAAATTATCAAGAAAGAAATATCTTCCTCAGAGGCTTGTTTTACGAACTGGGGCTGGATACGAAGTTTATCAGCTTTGACGTTAAGCAAAGAGAACACGGAGAGTCAAAATTTTCAATGGTTGACTTGTGTAAACTTGCGATTATGGGCATGGTTTCGTTCAGCACCTACCCGTTAAGGCTTGTTTGCTTTATGGGGATGCTCATTGCGGGCGTAAGTTTTCTCGTTGCGGTATTTATTTTTATCGACCAGTTGAGTGCAAACGTGTTTGCGCGTATCGAGTTTTTCAAGATTTGGATGTCGTTTATCGCGGGCATTCAAATCCTTTGTATAGGCTTAATCGGCGAATATATAGGGCAAATTTTACTGGAAGTTAAAGGGCGTCCGAGGTACATAATCTCTAAGGAGTTGGATTAATATGAAAATCTCTTTCGATATTCTAAAAAGCGAAAAATTTTTCTACGGATTGATGACCGTTGTCGTGATTTATATGCTATTTTTCTACGGATTGGGCGAGCATAAGCTCCTCGATGCCGATGAAACACGATATATCACCATGGCAAAAGATATGTTTCTGAACAAGGAATATATGACGTTATATTTGAACGGCGAGTATTTTTTTGAAAAACCTCCGCTGTTCTTTTGGCTTGTTGCAGCCTCGTTTAAGCTCTTTCACACCATAAACGAGTGGAGTGCGAGAGTTCCCGTGGCGTTTCAGGCGTTTTTGTCGGCGTTGTGCGTGCTGCTTGTCGGTGCAAAAGTCGTTTCAAAAAAATTCGGTATCTATTCCGCTTTAATCCTCGGAACGAGTTTGGAATTTATTATGATGTCAAAAATCGGGATGCTCGATATGACGCTTGCGTTCTGCACGACAATATCCACTTTCCTCGGATTTATGACGTTTTTTGCCAAAGAAAGCAATAAAAAATATTTTTGGTGGGGATTTTACTTATTCTCCGCACTCGGAGTTTTGGCAAAAGGTATTCCGGGGTTTGTCATTCCGTTCGGGACAATGTTTTTCTGCGGGATTTACACAAAAAAGCTCAAGGAGTTTTTTAAGCCACAATACTTTTTGGTCGGGACTTTGCTGTTTTTACTCGTTGCACTACCGTGGCATATTTTGATGTTCCACAAGCACGACCCGCTTTTCTATAACGAATATATCGTAAAGCATCACCTTGCAAGATTTTTGGGAGCGGATGTAATCGACAGAAAACGACCTTTCTACTATTATTTTGTAACGATTGCATGGGGACTTTTCCCGTGGATTTTCTCGTTTGTCGCTTTGCTTATCGATAAAATCAAAGGGTTTAAATACAAAAGCTTTGACGAGCTGGCGGTGTCGGGAAAATTTGTTTCCTTAAGTGTTATCGGTGCTGTATTTACGATGTTGTTTTTCACGTCGTCGGGGACAAAACTCGTTACCTACATTTTGCCGATTTATCCTTTTCTTGCGGTAATCCTTGCCCAATACCTGACTGAGGACGGGTTCTCAAAGACTTCCAAAATTTTGAACGGAATTTTGGGCGGATTGACGACTTTAGCGGGGTTCTGTGCCTTGATTGCGGGCTTTGTATTGCCAAAACAACTTTATCTTGACATAAAAGAAGCACAATTTGACGTTGTTGTCGTGTTCTTGTCCTGCGGTCTTTTGGCACTTTACGCAATCATAAAAAAATCAAGAAAAGACAAGCTGTTTGTAGCTATTGTCGGGATGATGATTATGGTTTCGGCGTTTTGTGCAAACGACTTTTTCAATGTAGATTATAAATTCGGGCAGAACGACTTGTTTGAATACGCAACGTACGTCAAAAACAACGGAAATCCGCATATTATTGCTTACAATGCAGGCAAGAAATACAGTTTGCTGTATTATTCGGGTGCAACGCGGATAGATTTGGTTTCGGGGAAAAACATTGACGAGCTGAAATCAAACCTTTCAAAAAATCCCGACAGCGTGATTGTTGTAAGAAACAAGGATATGCAGGAGCTTTCCGGAGAATTGAAGTTTGAGGTCATAAAAAACGGACGCAAATATTCACTCGTAAAAAGCAAGTGATTATATCAATTCTTCAACTCGGGCATAGCTTTTCAGCTCTGCTTTTTTACCCAGTTCTCAATAATTCTTACAGGGGTTCTGGTAAGAGCAAGAGCCCATGCTTGAACGTTTTTGGTGATAACGCTTAACGCACCTACGTTTGCACCCTCTTCAACCGTTACGGGTGCAACAAGTACGGTGTTCGAGCCGATTTTTGCGTTGTCCTTGATTACGGTTTTGTTTTTAGATTTTGTTATTGGGTTGTAGTTTGCCGTAATCGTTCCCGCACCTATGTTTACGTGTTCGCCAAGCTCGCTGTCCCCGATGTAGGAAAGGTGTCCGACGTTTGTGTTCGAGGAAATTTTTGATTTTTTGACTTCGACAAAGTTTCCGACTTTTACGTTGTCCGCAACCTCAACCCCACCTCTCAGGTGGGCACAAGGTCCTATTTTACAGTTTTTGCCGATTTTGTTCTTTCCTTCGATATATGTTGCGGGATAAATAATCGTATCCTGCCCGATTTCGGTGTCATCACTAATCCAAGTGCTGTAGGGATCAACGATTGTAACCCCTTCCGTCATAAGTTTTGTCAAAACTCTCTCGTTAAGGTATTTTGTCGCTTGTGCAAGGTTTATGCGGGAATTTATCCCGTAGATTTCGCGGTTATCTTTCAAAATATAGGCGTTAACGTTCAGCGACCTGTTTTTACCCCATTCGATTATGTCCGTCAAATAGTATTCCCCCTGAGCGTTGTTGCTGGTAAGCTCGGAAAACGCACTCTTAATCTTACCCCAATCAAGGCAGTAAATCCCTGCATTGACCTCTTTTACGGCTTTTTCTTCCGCCGTTGCATCTTTTTCTTCGACTATGCATTTTAAACTTCCGTCAGACTCTCTGATTATCCGCCCGTAATTTGTCGGGTCGTCAAAAATCGTACTCATAACGGTTATGTCGGAGTTTAGCGACTTATGATGTTCAACAAATTTTCTCAGAGTCTCCTCTTGGATAAGCGGTGTGTCACCGCACAAAATAAGCACCAATCCCTCGTAATTTTCTAAACTCGGGCAAACCATCGAAACGGCATGCCCCGTCCCGAGTTGCGGGCTTTGAAGCACGGTTTTGGCGTTTGCATAGTTATCCTTGACAAATTTTTCCACCTCTTCGGCGTGATGACCGACAATTACAAAGTTTTCCTTCGTAAGGTTTTTCACGCTGTCTAAGACGTAGCCCAACAAAGTTTTACCGTAGATTTCGTGCAAGACCTTTGGCGTCTGCGATTTCATCCTCGTACCTTTGCCTGCCGCAAGAATAACCGATTTTATGCTCATAATTCTCTCCCAAATTCGCTGTACTAATCTTTAAGATTATTATATTACAAACAGAGAAATTATAACATTGAACAAATATCTTGATATGTTGTTAAAACCCTAAGGATACGAACTATTTTATCATCAATAACACGATAAAGAACTAAGTATTTTTTTTAAGAATATAAAAACGGACATCCTTATAGGTAAAATCACTTCTTTTTCTTCCAATATTTGGATGTTTTGACAACATTTTAAAAGTTTTTTGAAATAATTTTGCCATATTATGAGCAGCTCTTGGATTATCCGTTTTTATATATTCAGATATAATTTCAACATCTTCATATGTTTTACTTGTAATTTCGAGTTTTAAACTACTCATACTTTTTCACCAGCTTTTCCATTGCACTAATTCCGTCTAATATAACAGGATCATTCCAACCCTCTTCAATATCTCGGTTCAACTGTGCTAGTCTTTCCGGCGGGATAACGGGTTCTTTTGCGGCAAGAAGTCGAAGTGCCTCTCGAACAACTTCGCTGACAGAGTTGTAAAGCCCTGATGCAACTTTATCCTGTACAAATTTTTCCAATGTCGGAGTTAAAGATATGTTCATAATTCACCTCATTTTTAGCTGACTTTGTTATCATTATAACAATCTTTGTTATAAATTTCAAGACCCATTACAAAAATCATAAAACAAAACCCCCGAAGAAATTCTTCGGAGGTTCTGCAAAAGGATGGTCTAAATAAATTTTGTTTAGTGTTTTCTGTATCCGCATTTCGGGCAAACACCGTTTTCGTCAAGCAGAACGCCGCAAAGCGGACAACGGCTCTTTTCTTTTCCTGCGTCAAACTCGGCTGACGCTGCGTTTACACCACTCGTGAAGGTAATTTTTGCGATATTCAACTTATCTTTCAAGAGTTCGTGAACGATTTTAATCATACCCTCGGTCGTCATTGTTTCTTTTGTAACGACAAGTCGGCATTCAGGATATGCCGTTGCAAGCGAAGTCTTAAACGCCTCGCCTTTCATTGTGTTTCTCGGGGAACCGTCTTTGATGCCCTGTTTTTCGTAAATTTCCAAAATTGCCGGCAAAAGCGGGTCGTCTTCACGCAAAATCAATGCGTGATCAAAGTTCTTCAAAACGTCCCAAGCAATCTTGTTTATCTCGTTACAAGGGAAAACCATATTAACCCCCGGCTCAATCGTATCTTCAACTTCAATAGTCAATGTTCCCGTGTGACCGTGCAAATATTGAGCTTCACCCTGAAAGCCGTAAAATCTGTGTGCATACTGGATGTCCAATGTCGTAATGCTTCTCATAACTTAATAACTCCTATGTTAATGTATAATCCTTACGGTGTCATTATAATACTTTTTTTGAGAGTTGTCAATAAATCGTGTGAAAAATTTTTGCGTATAATATGGAAGGAAACGCTCAAAGATACTACTCTTACGCCTCTCGAGGTGCAAACAAAATTATCCTTGACGAAAATTGCGAAACGCCCGAGTATAACTACTTTGAACAGTATTGGTACACAATAGTCAAAAAAAACTTCACCCCAAAAACAAAAAATCAAGTCGTGTGGTCTGCACCTTATTATGACCAAATAGGCACAAAAAAACTTATGATAACGGCAGGTGCTGCGATTTATGACAGGCAGGAAAAATTCATCGGGATGGCGAGCGAAGATTGGCTGTTGGAAAGCATTTCAAACGATTTAAAAAGAATTAAGCCGACAAGAAACAGCATCCTGACGTTTGCCGACCAAAAAAGCGATTACGTTATTGCAATAAGCTCTAATAACAAAGACGACAACCGATATATCGGAAAAGCCTTTACGGAATTGCCATGGTATAAAAATACCGAAGAAGAACAAACTTACACAAACTACGATTCAAAAAAATACGTAACATTTCTTCAAAAATTCGATAGCGGCCCTGTGATTATTTAAGAGTTTTGGCGATTTCGTCAGTGCAATTCAGGGCGACAAGGTAGGTTTTTAGAGTTTTTTCGGAGGCGGAATATATTTTTTTTAAAAGGGTTTCTTTGTCCTTGTTGGTTTGTGCGGCGACCTCAACTCCAAAATATTCAAGCGAAAGCCCGAGAACGATGCAAAGTCTGAAAAATGTGTCCAGCGAAGGGAAGTTCAACCCTCTTTCAATATTACTTATATGTTTTTCGCTGATACCGATTTTTTCGGCAAGCTGACCTTGCGAAAGGTTCGCCGCCACCCTCGCCTGCTTAAGTTTTATACCTATAAATTTTTTGTCCTCAAAAAGCATTGTTACTACCTCCTTTGATTATTCCTAAAATACAATACAGATAATAACTTATTAACCATATATATTTTGATTATTTAAAAAGTTCATTATAAGTGTTGACAATATTAAGGACAGATGTTTTTAAACGTTTTGGTTACATCCCAAACGCCTCGGCGATTGATTTTTTGTAATCAGGTTTCAAAATTCCGACTTCGGTGATAATCCCCGTAATAAGCTCGTGCGGGGTTACGTCAAACCCGGGATTTATAACGTTTACCCCGTCCGCACAGACAGGTTTCCCGTTAATGTGCGTAACTTCTTCCCGACAGCGTTCTTCGATGACGATTTCATCCCCCGTTTGAAGAGATGTGTCAATGGTCGAAAGCGGTGCCGCAACATAAAACGGAACGTTGTGGTATTTTGCCGAAATCGCAACCGTGTAAGTCCCGATTTTATTTGCGGTGTCCCCGTTTGCGGTAATTCTGTCCGCCCCGACGACAACCATATCAATCATCCCTTTTTTCATAAAATATGAACACATCCCGTCAGTGATAAGGGTTGTCGGGATACCGTCCATCGTAAGTTCTAACGTCGTAATCCTTGCCCCCTGCTGTCTCGGGCGTGTTTCGTCCGCAAAAACTTGTATGGTCTTATCTTTTGCAAAGGCTGACCGCACAACGCCTAATGCCGTGCCATATCCGACGGTCGCCAATGCCCCCGCATTACAGTGGGTCAAAATCGTTGCACCCTTCGGGACGACTTCCGCCCCAAAGTCGCCGATTTTTTTGTTTATTTCTATGTCTTGGTTTTCAAGCCTAATCCCGTTCTCCCTTAATTCCTCAATAATTCCCGAAATATCTTTTGTGGAATTTTTTATGACCTCTTTTTGTTTTTCAACCGCCCACATCAAATTGACGGCAGTAGGGCGGGATGTTTTCATATAATCCGCCTTCTCAAGCAGTTTTGTGATAAATTCTTCTTTCGATAAATTTTCTTTTGCAAGTTCCATGGCGTACAAAACAATCCCGTGAGCACCTGCAATCCCGATAGCCGGCGCCCCTCGCACAATCATGTTCCGAATTGCCAAAAACATTTCGTCTCCGCTTTTTATGTCAACATACTTGTATTCACTTGGAAACAAAGTCTGATCCACCATTCTTGAACAGTTGTCCGTCCACTGAATTGTTCTTATTTTTGATTGAAATTCCGTCATTATTTTCTCCGTTATTTGTTATTCATATTCTTGAAAACTTCCGCAAGATAATACGTCAAAAAACCACTGAAAGCGTTTATGCTTGCACTCAAAATCCCCATAAAAATCGAAACCGTAACGATTACGAAAAGGTTTGCATTCGTGAGGGCAAGCGTTACTCCGTAGTTTACGTAGTGGTTAAACACTTTATACAAAATCATCACAATCGGCATGTACACAACCGAAAACGCAAGATAGGAAACAAAACCGACAATCCCGCCCAAGACGGCACTTTCTGATATGTTGTCAATTTTTAGCACCCCGATGTTTAACAGCACCCCGAGAACAATCGGAGCCGAAAAACACAGCAACGCCAAAAACGCCAATCCGCCTATATACGGTATCGGTGAAATCAACCCGATAACAAGTCCTAATAGGGTACTCATTAAAAGGATAACCTTCAATAAAGACATGTTTTGCATAAAAGTTTAACTCATCTCTCTTATCTGATTTGAACAGGCATAATCAAGCAAACAAAGTCCTCTTCGCAATTCGGTCTGAATACGGTTGCGGAAAGACTTGTGTTCATCCCGATTTTAACCTCTTCGCACTCAATATTTCTCAAAGCGTCTTGAACGTACTTGTGGTTAAACGCGATAACCATTTCTTCGCCCGCATAGTCGATAGAAAGTTCTTCTTCGGATTTACCCGAGTCGGAAGTATCGGCGGTCAAAAGCAGTTGGTTAGGTTTTAGGTCAAACTTAACGATACTGGTTTTGTTGTCGACCATAATCGCAACACGCTCAAGAGCCGAAAGCAGGTCGTTTTTGTTTACGATAATGTTCTTCGGCGACTCCGGCGGAATAAGTTGTTCGTATTTAGGGTACTGCCCGTCGAGAAGCCTTGAAATAATGGTGATTTTTTCGGACTTGATAACCATTTTTGTTTTTTCGGCATAAACCTGAACACTGTCTTCTTTGATGTATGCACTGACTTTGTTAAATTCGCTCATCGTTCTTGCGGGGATGATAAGCTGGCGAGGAGTCTCGTCCGTGTTGGTAATCTTTTCTCTGACACGTGCAAGTCTGTTTCCGTCAGTGGAGGCGATTTCAAGGGTTTCACCGTTTATGCTGCAAACGATACCCGACAAAAGGTTGCTTGACTCGTAGCTTGCAGCCGCAAACCCTGC
>CAMAML010000037.1 GCA_945836835.1 uncultured cyanobacterium
GGTGCTTTTTCAATTCGTTTACAAAGTCCATTGTCGAGTCATAATGCCCGATTTTACCTAAAGAATTCATCTTTTCGGTTGCTTTTGTAAATTTATATTTAACCGTCCTGACTTGTTCTTTCCGCACCCTTTCCTGAATATTCGTTACCAATGTCGGCATGGTCACCGCCGCCACCACGCCGATTACACCCAACGTGATAAGAATTTCGGCAAGTGTAAATCCTGTTCTCATTCCCAATCTCATAAATTATACCTCCATTTCTATTGATTTTTGTTAAGATGTTATATAACATAGTATAAACATTATAAATCATGTTTTAAATTTTGTCAACTTTTAATTTGTTCGATTATTATTAGATGTATGATTGTGTTTAAACTAGATGATTTATTGTGGGCTAACAGAAAGACCGCAGAAGAAGTAAAAAGAGCGACAGGAATTAGTGCCGCCACTCTTTCTGCAATTAGGAACGGCAAAAATCTTAACATAAGCGTGCGTACACTGGACAAACTTTGCGAATATTTTGACTGCTCCGTCAGCGATATTCTTGAATATGTCTCAAAATAAGCGCAAACGAGTTTTTGCTAAATCCGGATATTTCTCATCTCTTTTGTTTGTGGTATTATCGAATTACAAGAGATGAGGAACGATGAGCATGAATAAATACTATCTGACTACTGCTATTGACTACGTTAACGGAGCGCCGCATATCGGGCACGCTTACGAAAAGATTTTGACCGACATTATTGCAAGACACTACTCACAAAGATGTGACGACGTGTTTTTCCTGACGGGGACCGACGAACACGGAATTAAAATCCAAAAAACCGCTGCCGCAAACGGGATTACCCCAAAAGAACTTTGCGATATGAACGCCCAAAAGTTCAAAACATCCTGGGCGGGGTTAGATATTAAATATAACAGGTTTATAAGAACGACCGACGAAGACCACGAAAAAGTCGTTCAACACATCTTCAAAAAACTTGTTGAAAAAGGCGACATCTACAAACATTCTTACGAAGGGCTTTACTGCTCGGGGTGCGAATGCTTTTTGAATGAAAAAGACTTGACCGAGGACGGGCTTTGTCCGGACCACCTAAAGAAACCCGAAGTCGTCAGCGAAGAAAACTACTTTTTCGCTCTAACAAAATACAAAGACGCAATCATCAAGCATATCAAGGAAAACCCCGATTTTATCGTCCCGCAGTTCAGAGCAAACGAAGTGCTTAACCAGCTCGAAGATATTCGTGACATATCTGTTTCTCGTGCAAAAAACAACGTAAAATGGGGGATTGAAGTTCTTGACGATCCGGAACAGTCCATTTACGTATGGATTGACGCACTTTCAAACTACATTACCGCAATCGGTTACGACATGGAAAACCCGACGGAACAGTTCAACAAACTTTGGCCTGCCGATGTCCACGTAATCGGTAAAGATATTTTGAAATTCCACAGCATTTACTGGATTGCTATTTTAATGGCGTTGGAATTGCCGCTGCCGAAGCACATCTTTGCTCACGGCTGGATTACGATAGACGAGTCAAAAATGTCAAAATCCCTCGGGAACGTTATCTCTCCGACCTCTGTTCTGGAAAGTTTCAACCTCGAAACCCCCGACGCTTTCAGGTACTATATGGCGACCTCCGCACCTTGCGGTAAGGATGGCAACTATTCCGACGAAGATTTTAAGGAAAAAGTTAACGCACACCTCGCAAACTCTATGGGCAACCTTCTGAACAGAACGCTTTCGATGCTCGTTAAATACTTTGACGGCGAGATTAAATCGGAGTTTGTGCCGACGGCTGACACTGAACTTGTCGAAGGTTCGTTTTCACTTCTAAAAGAAAGTTTGGGCAAGATTAAGGTTGTCGAAAACCACTTCTGCCGATTTGAAATTGCGGAAGCTGCACAGGAAGTTATCTCAATCGTCGACAAGACAAACAAATACGTAACAGACAACGCACCTTGGACTTTGGCAAAAGAAGGCAAAATGAACGAGTGCGGACAAGTTTTGACGACCGTGTTAAACGTAATGTGTATAATAAGCTCGCTGATTTATCCGTATTGTCCGAATATTGCGGGCGAAATGGCTCGTCAGCTCTCTTACGATTTGACCAAAAAGCTCGATGATGTGACGCTAAACGAAATTAAGCTCGGAAAACTCATCACAAAAGAAGAGATTAAGCCCGTATTCCTCAGGGTCGACAGCGAGCTTGCCGACAAGAGCGTAAAGAAATAAGGCTTATGGAAAAAGACTACAAATATTATCTTGATAACGGGATTTTCGAGTTTCGCCACGGCAAGTTTGAGGCGGCGTTGGAAAATTTCGACAACTCAATCGAGCTTAAAAATGACTTTGAGATTTCGTATTTTTACAGAGGCGCCGCTCATCAGGCGCTTGAAAACTTCGACGAGGCGATGCTCGATTATACAAAATCACTTCAACTTAACCCCAAAATGGTCGATGCTTACTACAACAGGGCAAAAATCGTCTTGGAAAGGAAAGACATAATCACGCCGAACATTTTAGGTGCGGTTCAGGACTTGGAAAAAGCACTCGAGCTTGACGACAAGTTTGTGGACGCCCTGTTTGCCATGGCGGCGGCAAAGAAAAAACTCGGCAAATACGAAGAGGCGATTACATTTTTAAACAGATTGCTTGCGATAGAACCGGAGGCGGTACACGCAAAAGCGTTTAAAAAATTAATTTTACAAAAATATTTGTAGTCTATTTGTCGTAGGCAAGGGATTTTGTGAGGTTGTAAAGAATTTATAATTTAGTCGCTTAGTCGAGCGGCGACAGAGAGCGGACTGCGAGCACCCTGCGGCTACCTCAGTCACCGGAAACGTCAGGTTCGGTGTATGTGTAATTCGGTTCGTTTCGCTCTTCTTCCTCAAGAATTTCATTTTTTGACCTAAATTTCAGGTAAAAAATATCGCCTTCGTGAAGGTTTATTTCTTCTCCGGTTTCAACCATTGAAATCGGAGAGTCGTCATAAACCCTTACCGCAGCCGACTTGAACCTGTTGTCCTCGTCATTGTCAATGGCACCCCTGACTGCACTCACCCCAAGACTCAAACCTTTTACAAAAAATCCGCCGACGGTCGCTCCAGCCTTTATTGCCATATCCTTTTTGTCAAACGGAAGGCTGTATTTACATTGGTACGTGTATGCAAATTTGTGAACTCGTCCCACCTTGTCGGTGTATGTTTGAGGCACAAGCGTAAAACTTGCGTTTCGTTTTAGTCTTTTAGGGCTTATGACGTCCTTTACGTTTGCGGTTACAAGGCTACCTTCCGGCAAGGTTATATCATCGTAATCAACTTCTTCAATAACCTTGAACTGCATTGTTTTTGATGGTTTCTCAGTCGAAAACGGAGTAACGGCTCGTGCTTTTATTGTTTCGGCATAAACCGTCGAAAATGAAAGCACACTTACCCCTAATGTCAGTATTACCCGTTGCCAAAACATAACTCATTTCCCCTTTGTTGATAAGTTCTAATTTGCGTAACTATCTTAAAAATTCGCCGTTTCTGTTTTTCAATATATTTTGTAACGGCATCGCAGGATTGTATTTATTTGTTGCATCCATTGTGTTCAAATCCGTAACGGGCAACCCCGGAAGTCTTTTGGCAAAAGGTCTTTGGGATTCAATCGTCGCAGGCTCCATCGAATTGATTACCAGCTCAGACGGTGTTTCCGTAACATTTTGCGGCATTTCGACCTGTTTTGCAACAATATCTTTAAAATTCAAAATAAACATTTGCCCCTGAGATATGTTGACGGGAGTGCCTTGTCCCAAATTTACCATTTGCCCGTTTTGGTTTACCAAGCCGGTCAAAATACCGTAAGTTTGCGGCTCAAAATTCCCCGTTTCGTTGTGAACGTTAACGAATGTGTACGGAACAAAAGCTAAAGCTCCGTTTTGCAAAACAAGTTTTCCCTTTGCAATATAACCTTCAAAAAGAACAATATCATCGGTTACTTGAATATTACTGTTAATTTTTACCGCAATTTCCGCCGGAGGATTGGAGCTGCTGAACGGCGTTATTGCAGTTACAGGAACATTTTTTGCAAATGCTCCGCCGAAAATCCCCGTACAAATCAATGCTAAGACGCTTATT
Source organism: uncultured cyanobacterium (assembly GCA_945836835.1). Lineage (GTDB taxonomy): Bacteria > Cyanobacteriota > Vampirovibrionia > Gastranaerophilales > Gastranaerophilaceae > UBA1221. The sequence continues at coordinate 4,127 of CAMAML010000037.1, forward strand.
ATTGTTTTTTTCATATTCATACCTTTTATATATTACACCTTTTTATATATTAACATATGCTTTGCCCCTCGTCAATATATGAAGTTTTTTAAACCTGTTTGCTCATGATATCAAACAAATGTTTCGTCTTGTTCTGTGTTACGGGGATTGAAGAATATTTTGCCCCCGCAACATTGTAGACTTTGTTTTCAAAGCGTTTGTTCCCGCAGAAGGAAACTTTTTCCTCTCGAGCCTTTTTAACCTTTTCCATAAACAGGTCGTCTTCTCTTTGAAGTGCTTCCGAAACGCTGTAAAGTGTTAAAGTGTTGTCTGTCAAGGTTATCGGTTGTTTGCATTGTTCGTCTTTTGCAAGATAATATTCGTCTGTGCCATGACCTTTGTACACGTAATACACGTCATTTTTGTCGTTTGCGTTGACGAATTTTGTTCTTTCAGGCAACCCGCCGTGAAGTCCTATATAAGGACCTTCCTGACTTAGGTCAATTCTGTTGTTTTTTAACTGTGCCGCAGCTCTTCCGGGATCGCTGTACTTGTCATACGTATGCGTTGTCCCCGCAGTGTTGAAAAGTGAGATGACCGCACTTCCGTCCGTTGCGTAACGGTAGAGTGCAGTGACGGGTTCCTGCCCTATGGTTTGTTGAAGTTTAAGAAGGTACGGGGTACCGTCGTTCAAGGCATGGGTTGCAGGGCGTGAACGTAAAAGTTTTACGTTATCCCTGTCATTTTTTCTGTCCCTGATAAAGTCGTATTCTTCGGCAAAGTCGTGATTAATCGGTGAACGGTTTTTCTGGAACACGTTCCAAGTTTTTGTTTCATACCCCGTTGCTCCGACATCGGCACCTGCATATGTTGTAGGTATACCCGGCAAATTTACCAAAAATTTGTCAATCGGCAATGTATTACTCAATGCAGGGTTTAGTGCCTGCTTAAAGGTTTCATCAAACAGTTGCTTTTTAAATTCCTCGGTCAGTGAAGGATTGTTTGCGGCATATTCTTCTATTACGGTTTGAATAACCTTATGAACTTCTTCTGCCCCGAAATTGTCCGCTTCGTAATCTTCACCTTTATATTTTCCGGCAGCAAGTTGAGCCACAACTTGTTTTAACTCGTTACGAAGTTTTTCTTTTTCTTCGCTCGAAATTATATCACGGCCGAAATTATCTTTTTTATGTGAAAGCTCTTCCACCGATTTATAAAAAGCGGAGTTGAGGGCTTCCCCTCTGGCTACCGCCATTGAGCTTACGTATGTATAATCAAATTTGTTTATGTTTTCGGAAGTCGCCGCCTTATCGGGATTAAGCACCTGATATGCACGCTTTCTGTAATCGTAGTTGCGTTCATCGTTCAAATTGGCATAGAATAATCCCATATCAAGAGAAAATACGTGGTTAATTCTCGGTTTGTCGTGGTTGTCGGCAAAGGTGTAAGAATTAATCACCGCCCCGTACGGCCCCGAATACAGGAATTTATCTTTGTACATGCTGAGTGTATCGTGAATACGGTTGCCTTGGTTCAGTCCGTAATCATCTCCGTCCTCTCCGCGTTTCCCGAAGATTTCGGGAACGCCGTTGAAGAAATGTGAGTAGTTTGCGATAGCATCCACTTTAGCTTCCCGCTCAAATTTTCGTACTATGTCGTTTCTGTCATTATCTTTATAGTAAAACCTTTCCGAGTTTTCGGGATTGCCCATTTTATGCAAGTCGACCTCATCGGTTACTTCGGCGACAATGTAGGAGTTAGGGTTTGCCTTTCTTATACCTTTCGTCATTGCTTTTATTATGCCGATAACTCTTTCCCAACTGTCTTCAAAATTATCGTCGTGGTTGCGAATGGAATCGATATTTGCAAAATCTTTTGCGGCGTCTATTCTCCAGTCCACGCCCGCTTGAGTTCTGTCGACAATCATTTCCGCCATTTCAAAACTCTTTGCGTTTGTTCCTTCAATCATTTTATAAAGCGATTTAGCAAGTTCCTGCCTATCTGACTGCGGGATTTGGGATATACCGTTACGAAGTTTTTTGACTAACTGTTCCGCATTCATTTCCTGCGACGGGGTGTTTATGCCAAGAGTTTGGAGCGAAACTTTTTTCATCGCATCGTAGTCATATGAAATTTTGCCCGTCTCTTTGTTAATCGTATATTTTATATCGGGAGCAAGTGATTTTACTATCGCAAATTTTGCGATTTCTTTCGTGAGTTGCGGAATTACGTATTTCCCGTAGTCGGAAACTTCATCTCCCGCAGTTAATTTTGAGTCTTTCGGAAGTTGTTTGTTAACTTCTTCCAAAATAGATTTTGCAAAACTCAACATTTGTTTTGTGTACATATCGGTTGTTAACCCGTAAATACTTTCATATTGAGGTGTTAAGTGCGGGTTGCCGTCCTGAAGAAGTTCAAAACGTGAACGACCTACATCTTCAAGCGTTGTCGCCCTGTTTGTAATGTACGGAGTGGAGAACAGAGCCAAAATGTCTTTGCCGAACTCAGTTGCCTCCATAGGGTAATCCATAATTCCTTCAAGAACAAGGTCGCCGTATTCGCCCTCTTTATTTACACCTTGCAAGATATATTCGTCGTTCATGACATTCTTTATTACGGTCTTGTTAACTTGTTCCGAAACTTTTTGAGGCAATTTCCCATCCTTTACGGCTTCTTTTACCATGCTTGACGCATTTGCGTTATTAATCCCTTTTAAGGATTGAGCCACGTACAAATTCAGGTCTTGGGAAGTCTTTTTTGTCCAGTAGTTAAGCGATGAAACCGCATAGTCAAGTACTTCCGCCTGTTTTTGGCTTTTCATTTTATAAAATTCATGCCTGTATTCCGGATCTACGTTGAACGCTTCTTCAATCATCTCGTTTGACGGAGCAAAATCGAATTGGTTCATGTCGACGTTTGAGTTCCAGTTATAGAAACCTCCCGGAATTTTATTTTCAAATTCAAAACCCGAGAATTTTGTCAAAATTCTTGTTGCTTGGTAAGAATTGAACGGAACTTTGTTGTCCCTGCTCTGTTTTGCATTGTATTCATTAAAATCTTTTACGTTTTTCTCGTATTCTTTCGGGTCAATCGGGAAGGAATACGTTATGATTGAGTCGTTGTGAGTTCCGTAACTCAAAGGTCTTGAGCCGCTCGGATTGCCGTATTGAAAAATCTCGTTTGACGCGTCTTCAAGCTGTTCTTTCGTAACCTGATCTGCGTTGTATACTTGGACGTAAGTCGGACGTTTAGAATCATAACCCGATCTTTCAACAAGTTTTAGTCGGCCGGTTGATTTTTCCTGAAAAACTTTAAACGGCGCGTTTACAAGCCTGTGTCTGATAAATTTTGAACGCTTTCCGAATACTCCCGTTTTTGCGTTCATATCTTTAAGGCTGCTGCAGTTGAACCAGTTGAAAAATACGTCATCTTCTCCGTATTTCAGGATACTTTGGACATGTATTCCGCCTAAACCTTCACTGGTAAACGGAGAATCCAAAACCAAGGTTTTGCCTTTTCGGAACAAATCCTTATGAAATTTTTCGTAATTATCTACGTTTCCGCAGGAAGGGGTGAGCTGAAATCCGCTTTCAAGCCAGTATCCCGTATTTTTATCTCCGGAGGTAAGTGGCAGAGTGAAAATTCTGTTGTAAACATCAAGCCTGCCGTCTAACAACGCCTTATGTATACCCGCTAACGAACCGCCAACCGAGTTGCCAAAGTTTTTGTATACTTCCAAATTCTTTTTTGCATCGGGGTTTGGTACGATGTTACCCTGTTTGTCGTACATCCACCTTGCGTCGAAATTGTCCGCAAAGACTAAGATTGCAGCCCCTGCTTTTACCGGAATGTTTCCTATCGGGACAACCAAATTATAAAGCTCTTTACAGTTTGAACCGTCGGCATGCCCGATTACATCCCCCGCTTCAATCTTGTATATCGGAGGGGCGGATTTGTTCGTATTCGGTACGAGCGAGTAGTGGTATGCAAACGGAGCATTGTTTGCGAGTCTGAAATCTTTGTTCAGATATACCTTGTTTTCCCCCGGCAGCAACCGTTTTGAGTAGACTTCGGTTTGCCCTTCGACGGCATAATTCCTCAACGGGCGAATGCCTTTTTTATCATAATCCCCGTTTCTATCTGGTGCTACCCCGAAGATTTCCAAATAACATGTGTATTTGTTCGGGTCAAACGGATAACTGAACGAATAATATTTCTTTCCGCGTTCATCCTTCTTTAATTCAAAACCCTTGAATGACTGGTTGTTTCCTGTCGTAGCTGTTTCTAAACGTATTCTCACAATAACTCCTTGATTTGCTTTTCTTTGAATGCTCGTAAACTTTTTTTTTTGCCATTATAACTTACTTTTATTAAGAAATTTTTACATAATTTACATTCCCGTAATTTATTATTGTCATTTTATATTTTAATTTTATAATGTAAGTTGTTAATT
>CAMAML010000038.1 GCA_945836835.1 uncultured cyanobacterium
ATGTTGAGGCAAATACGCCCGAAGAGGCAAAACAAAAAATTTATGTTTTAGGTTTTTTGCCGACAAAAATTCACGAGGAGGATCCGTTTGCATTACCTTACGGGACAGACACTCCGAGAGGGCAGGCGGTCGTATCAAAAATTAAGCTCGTGGAGAAAATCCAATTCACGTCGGAGTTTCAAATACTTATTCAGTCGGGGATTTCGCCTATCGAGGCGTTGGAGACGATACAAAGGCATGCTCCGAGTAATACTGTGTCAAGATTTGCAAAAGATTTGTGCGAAAAAATCAAGGAAGGACGCTCTTTTTCTTCGGCTATGAGCGATTACGAACGCCAGTTCGGCAGGACGTACCTTTCATTGGTTGAAACCGGCGAGTCCTCGGGGGCTTTGCCTCAGGCATTAAAATACCTCACGGATCTTTTGAGAAAACAGGACGATTTAAGGGGAAAGTATATCCAAATGTCCATTTATCCCGCATTGCTCGTACTGGCATTGGTCGGGGTATTTTTCCTGTTTGGCGGTTATGTGTTTCCGAAATTTATCGAAGTTTGCAACATAAGCCCTTCGGATGTTCCGCCTTCGGCGTCGGCACTTATTGACGGGGTTAAGTTTACCCTCAACTATTGGTGGATAATTCTGCTTTCTGCGGGAGTGGGCGTGTACGGGCTGAAACTTGCCGGCGAACTTCGCACTCTCAAAAACACACTCTCAAGAATAGCGTTAAATATTCCCAAAATGGGCGTATGTTTGCAATATCTTGCCCTTTCTCATTACATGTCGGTTTTGAGAGTGGCTTATGATGCGGGAGTTCCGATAACGGCGTCACTGGATTTAGCCGAAAATTCAATCGGGGACGAAGTTTTGAGAGAGAAAGCAAAATCCGTATCGAAATTGGTGCAAAACGGCGAAGAATTGGGGACTGCGTTCGAGCATTCGGGGTTGCTTCCTCCGATTTTTATGTCGCTCATTGCGACGGGCGAAAAAACGGGGCAGCTCGGAAAAATGTTTCGTGATATTGCCATTGCGGTCGAACAGAGGTTGGACATGGCCATAAACGTGCTTTCAAGAGCGTTTGAACCTGTTCTTACGTTAATCATCGGGCTTGCGGTAGCGTATCTTGCCGTATGTTTCTTCCAAATGTATTCAAGTGCGTTCGGCTCTCTGATGTAAGAGTTTTGAAAACAAATCGGAAAAATTTGCTTAATAAAATTTAATGAAACAATTTCGGAATGGCAAAAAAAATTTTTCTGATGTATTATTTAAAACATCACATCTCGAATGTGGCATAAAGAAAGTGTACATATGGAACTACTTATAGAAAAAGAATTATCCTCAACAGACAAAATCCTTAAACCGGATTTCAACTCAAAAAGCGGGCGTGAGTTGTTGGTTTTCTACCTTCAGACCAAGTTCAGACAGATTTTGGCATATGATAAGCGTTGCTCAACGCCGATATTAAGAAATGTTAACCCCGATTTTATTAACAGATTTTCGAGAAGGTTAATTAATAACCCTTCAAAGCGTCTTCTTATCGGTATAACCGGCGAAAGTGCATCGGGGAAATCCACTATTTGCAAAGAAATAAAGAAGAATATCGAACAAATGTCCATGCCTGTTTCCGTCTTGAGTACGGATAATTATTTTAACGACATCTCGGAATTGATAAAGAAATACGGCAGTTTTGACAGCCTTAGAGATGCGGGGTATGACGTGGATGCTCCTTCGAGTTTTCAGCTTGATACGTTGAAAGAAGATTTGTTAAAACTTGCCGGCGGACATGACATTAAAGCTCCGATGTATTTGCCGAACGGGACGGGTGTTTCCGTGCCTAATGCAAATGAGGTGCTTTCAAGAAAAATTATTGTCGTCGAAGGGATTGCCACTATGTACGACACCGTTCAAGATATTTTTGACATAAAAATTTATGTTGAAACCGAAAACGAGATACGGAAAAACAGATTTATTTCCAGAGCCGAAAACGAAAGAAATCAAGACCCCGAAAATGCACTTAAACACTGGAATTACCTGCTCGAGGCAGGAAATAAATACGTTGTACCTTTCAGGAAGCAGGCTGATTTAATTTTGGACGGAAACGCTGATTTAGCTTACTTTGCAAAGATTTTGAAATTCATTCACGCAGTTACGAATAACTACGAAAAACTCCCCTCAAATTCTTAACAAAACTTAATTATTAATAAGTCTTTGCAATTTTTTGGATAGTATGGTATAATTTTAGGTGAGAGTGGGCGTCAGATTTTAGTAAATTTTGAAAATAAATACACTAAAAGATTGATACAATATTTCTTATGTTCATATATAATTTGTATATTGAGAAATGAGTATTGGAAAATATGAGAAATATGACAAAAGAATTCCAAAAGAAAAAAGCGGCAATTATTGGTATATTTGCCATAATATTTTTGACGGCGTTCGTAACGGGTTGCACAAAGAAACAGGCAGACACGGAAAGTGTACCTGATACATCACCGCAGGTTGAAACCTCGATGGATGAAAGCGGCGATAATGCCGAAGTAGCCATTGAAGTGCCGACCGATGACGAAAGCGATAATATGGTGGCGTTGGCGGTAGAAGATACGGGACGTTCGGATCCGTTTGTGCCTTCAAGCGAACGGGTAGCCGAGGCGACTCCGATTGGAACCAACATTCCTCAGGAAAAGCTGAAATACGATGTTTTGGCTCCTTTGGATACCGATGCAACTGATGAAGCCGCAAAGAAAGTTGTTACAACAAAGGTTTCCGGCATAATGTATGACAAAAACAGCCCTTCGGCTATTCTAAACTTTGACGGTTCCGATTATTTGGTAAGATCGGGAGATGTTATTAACGGGTTCAAGGTCTTGTCAATCGGAAGTTCCGCCGTTACGGTTCAATACGGACATAACGTTTACAGGGCGGGCGTCGGACAACCGGTTACCTCAGGTGAAGGGGAACTAAATTATAATACTGTCGCAAATTTATCAAATAAATTCGGCGGTGCAAAAAGATAGTATAAAAAAAAGAAGATAAGCAGGAGCAACAATGAAAGATAAGATTAAAAAAATTACGGCATGGACGATGTTATTAGCATTATCACTAACAACACCTGTTTCTTCAGTTTCGGCAACAGAACTTGAAAAAGAGGTTTTGGCATACAGTGCCGATTATATTCCGGTTATACGTGACAGCCAGCCGACCGTGGTTTCTTTAAGTGCGGAAAAGGGGATTACCAATAAAACGTTACCGATTACGTTAAGCCTTAGAGAGTCGGATGTGCAACAAGTATTGAGAATGTTTGCCGACAAAGCCGGGCTGAATATAATATTTAAAGGAGAGTTTAGCAACAAAATAACGATGGATCTGGTTAACATTCCTTTAAACTCCGCTTTTGATATGGTTTTGACAACGTCGGATTTAACATATACGATACAAGACAATACCCTGATTATTATGAAATCCGATGATGACTCGTCGATTTCCAAGCAAAACTTGACGGTTATCCCCGTTAGGTATCTTGACGCTGCGGCTGCTGCAAATTTCTTGAACAAAAACGTTTACGGACTGAAAAGACCGGGGTTATCGGGTTCGGAAATAGCTACGGTAAACCCTTTAACCAACGAACTTCTGATATTCGGTTCTGAAAACGATGTTGCGATAGCAAGAAAGGTTTTAACCCAGTTTGACAAAAAACCTTCGGTTACAACCTTCAAGGTAAATCATACGACCCCTGCACAGATGGCGGGCTTGGTTTGTAATATGCTTTTACCGGGTATCGGTATCGGAGAAGGTGATACCGACGAAGAAGATGATGACGATGATGAGGACAAAATCACGTTAGGCTCGGGTACGGTCGCTTGTTCTACAAAAGACAGCAAAGCCGGCGGAAGCTCAAGCGGAGGTTCGGGCGGAGCTTTGGCATCGTTGGATCTTATCGGTTTGTCCGTTGCATACCAAACCCAAAGAGGTACGGTCAGTGTTATCGGCGGTTCTCCGGAACAAGTCGATATGATAAGAGAATTTATCGATGAAAACGATAAACGTCAACCGCAAGCATATTTGGAATTTTCCATTATAGAACTTTCCGAAGACGGCTCAAGAGAATTTAATAATACTTGGTCTTTCCAAAGTAAGCATTTCGCATTCAATTACGATGGAAACGGGACTTCAACGATCGGGACAGAGAAACAACCTATTGCGATATTTGGGGACAAACCAACCTATACAACAGGTAGCTCAACTTTACTATATACGTTAAAACTGATTTTGACAAATAAAAAGGGTAGGGTATTGTCTAATCCGAGAATTTTGGTTACAAACGGACAAGAGTCTACCATTGATATGACGTCAGACTACATCAAGACCGTAACGTCTCAGATTGTACAGGGAACGTATTCAAGTAACGCTACAACCCAAAGAACTTACGATATTGGTGATGATGAGGGTATCAAAATCGAAGTAACTCCGTTTATTTCACCGGACGGGTACGTATACCTTAACTTGACACCGGATTATACTTCAATAAAATCTCAACAGGTTGACAAAAACCCAACAACAAATGAAAATGATGTTCAGGTAACTTTGCTTTCGAGAAGAAACCTCGAGTTGAAAAATGTTCGTATTAAAGACGGTGATACTTTAATCCTCGGCGGTATGATGATTGAAACCGAAACAAAGAGTGTCAATAAAATACCGTTCTTAGGTGATATTCCCGGTGCGGGAGCGTTGTTCAGAAGCTCAAGCGTCAAGAAGAGCAAGAGCGAGCTTGTCATATTGGTAACACCTAAGATTATTGATGACACGGATACATCGGCAACAAATAATGCGTTGTAAACTCAAAATCAATAAAACAGCTTATTATGTATATGAGATAAAATGAACGAATTACAGAACAGACTAAAAAACAGTATTAATAAACAATTATTGGTTCAAGTCGATAAGACGCTTATGGAGAAACTGCGGTTTCTCCCTATAAGTGTCAAAGACAGGTATCTCTTCGTTGCAATAAATTCGACTTCCGATAAGGATGTTATTAACGAAAAAATTCGTGCAATTTTGCAATATCCCATAAAATTTGTGCAGGTTCCCGACAATGATTTTGACGAATTATTGACTGATATTCTCGGTTCCCCGATTAGTGCGGGAAATGTTTCGGGCATGGCGGGACTTGCACCTCCTCAGCCTCAGTCAAAATTGGGGGAATGCTTAATTGAAAAAGGTTACATCACCGATGTCCAGTTATTGCAGGCCTTGGCGGAAAGTAAACGTCAGAAAATGCCTGTCGGTTCCATGTTGTACAAGTTGGGGTTTGTTACGCTTGACCAGTTAAAAGAGGTTTTGCATAAGCAAACAGGCTTTGATTTTGTAACTTCCGAGCAACTTGCCAAACAAAGCTCTTATATCAGCTTGTTACCCGAAGACTTCATCAGAAATAATTCGGTAATTCCGGTATCATCGGACGGAAAGACCTTGGTATTGGGGGTTGTTCATCCGCTAAAACCCGACGTTTTGAAGGAAATCATTTACCTGACGGGGCAAAATCCGAAACAGTTAATGATGACCCACTTTGAGTTTTCAACATGTATGGAAACATTCTTTTCCGAGCATAAGAAAGAAACTCAAAAGATTATCCAAAACATCGAAGAAGAGACCGCATCGTTACAGATTGAAGAGTCTTTGTGGCAACAGGTTGATAACGAACTTCAAGACTCGAGCGGATCTATCGCAAAATTCGTAAACCAAATTATTACGACCGCAATCGATAAAGGGGTTTCCGACATCCACATCGAGCCGAGATTGTCGGGATATATCGTAAGATACAGAAAAGACGGTATGCTGTCAAAGGTTTTGGACATCCCGCTAAAGGTTGAAACTTCGGTTATTTCACGTTTCAAGGTTTTGTCAAGAATGAACATTGCCGAACACAGGCGTCCGCAGGACGGTACGTTTTCGATTAAGTACAAAAACCAATCATACGACTTCCGTATTAACACCCTGCCCGTTTCGGGAAGAGAGAAAGTTTGTATCCGTGTACTTGCACCTGCGGTTTCACTGAATGCCGCCGATAAGAAAATTAATCTTGTGGGCGGAACGGAAGAAGATATTGCAAAAATTAAGAATATGATTTCTTGTCCGAACGGAATTATCCTGACATCGGGGCCTACCGGTTCGGGTAAAACAACGACTTTGTATTCTGTATTAAAGAGTTTGAACAACGAGGACGTAAACATTACGACGATTGAAGACCCGATAGAAATCAAACTTGAAGGTATCAACCAATCTCAAATCAACGCAAAAGCGGGGGTTACGTTTGCATCCTGTATGCGTGCTATTTTAAGACAAGACCCTGACATTATCCTTGTCGGTGAAATCCGTGACTACGAAACGCTTGAAATTGCGATTTCGGCAGCGTTGACGGGACACCTTGTGTTGAGTACCGTTCACACGAACTCGGCTGCCGCAACGGTTACCCGTATGATTGAAATGGGCGCAAAGGATTACCTTGTTGCTTCCACGATGTCGGGGGTTATTGCCCAAAGACTTGTCCGAAGATTGTGCGACGACTGTAAGGAAGAATATAAACCTACGAGGGAAGAAATCGAACAGATTGCAAGCGAGCCTGAGGAAATTGAAAGGTTAATGAATACAACCTTATACAGACCAAAAGGCTGTAACAAGTGCGGATTTTCGGGCTATAAAGGTCGACTCGGGGTATATGAAATTATGCCTATCAACAAAAAGTTGAAAAAGTTAATCTCATCGGGGGCCCACGATCTTGAAATTGAAGAAATGGCAATAAATTTTGGGATGAAAACATTACACCAGTCATGCATAGGGCATATCGAAAAGGGGTTAACAACTACCTCGGAATTTGTCAGAGTTTTGGGTATTGTGAACGAGTAAGCCGGAAAGTAGGAAAGATTTATGGAAATTTACAATTATGAAGCGTTAAGAGACGGCAGAGAAATAGTCAAGGGTAAAATTGAGGCGGAAGACGTCCAAGACGCCCGTGACAAGGTTCGCAAGCTGGGGTTTACTCCGACAAAAGTTTATGAAGAACGATATACAAGGGACTCTAAAACGGGTACGACGGTTGCAACGGGGCAGATGAAGGCTTTGAGCCTGGCTGAAAAGATTGAGTTAACTTCTACTCTTCAAATTCTGGCTTCGTCGGGGATTCCAATGATTGAGTCTTTGCTGTTTATCGAAAACGATGCGGCAAAACTTAAGATACGTCTTGTTGCAAAAGAACTCAGAACCCAGATTATGGGCGGTGCAAGTTTTTCCGATACATTGGCAAAATATCCGCAACAGTTCGGGCAAATCTATATCGGGCTTTGTAAGGCGGGTGAAGACTCCGGTGAATTGGAAAGAACCTTGGATCGTTTGTTGGAAATCTTGAACAAACAATCAAATATTAAGGGAAAAGTTATCGGAACATTGATGTACCCGATGTTCGTTATCATTTTGGCGGTAATTATCGTACTGGTCATGTTGATGTTCGTATTTCCTGTTTTCAAAGAGATGTTTGACAATATGGGAAAAGAATTACCATGGATTACCGCAACCCTGATGGCTATCGGGCTGTTTTTGAAGCAGTTTTGGTATTTGGTACCGCTTATGTTAGGTTCGGTTGCTGCAATGTTTATATATCTTTTCAGATGGGAACCGAGCAGGAGAAAGATTGACGAATGGTCTTTGGAAATCCCGTTGTTAAAGGATTTGGTACAATATTCAAATTTTGCGAACTTTATTGCGGTTATGCAGGTTGCGTATGATGCGGGCGTGCCGATTGTCGAGTGTTTGTATTTGTCGATTTTGACGCTTACAAACTATACGCTCAAAGAAAAAATCGACTCCGCAACCACATTGGTTCAACAGGGGCAACACTTGTCGGTCGCATTGAGAAGTACAAACTCCGTCCCTAAAATGATTTTGTTTATGATTGCAACGGGTGAACAGTCGGGACGTTTGGGCGATATGTTATTGCAGGCAACAAGATATATTGACAAAAAACTGGACGACATTGTCGATACTTTGACAAAGATGATTGAGCCTTTGATGTTAATCGTAATCGGTTCAATCGTATTGACTTTGGCATTGGCATTGTACTTACCGTTGTTCGGTTCTTACACGGATTAATAAGATTATGGAAAACGAAAAAAGAACGATTGTTATAACGGGTGCAACCTCAGGAATAGGAAATCGTTTGGCGGAAACTTACGCAATAAATGAAGATTGTACCGTGTTTGCAGGGTATAGAAATCCCGAGCATAAAAAAGAGTTGGAGAGTATATCTTCAAACGTAATTCCTTTTAATATTGATATGGAAAAACCTTCTCTTATTGACTGGGCTGCGATGTCGATAAAGAAACGGGTTTCGAAAGTTGACTTGCTGATAAATT
>CAMAML010000039.1 GCA_945836835.1 uncultured cyanobacterium
TTGATGAGTATTGCAAACGGGGTTGTCGTTTGCGACGACAACGACAAGGTTACGTTGATTAACGGGCATGCCCAACAACTTTTGGAGGTTACGGAAGAACAGGTTCTCAACACTAAAATCCAGAACTACGTTGACACGTCCGACAACTACTGTTTTAAGTATAAGATTGAACAGTTTAAGGATACGCCACTTGAAGTAATCGAGAAAAAGCCGCTCGAGTTCAATTTGCAGGTGGACAATAAGGTCATAAAGTCGATAATTTCGCCGATGTTTACAAGGAACAAGGACTATGTCGGGTACATAATCGTGCTTATCGATATGACAAAAGAGGCGGAAATGGACAAGATGAGGTCGACCTTTATCTCGAATGTTTCGCACGAATTGAGAACACCCGTTACGGTTTTGAGAAGTTATATTGATACGCTTTATAATTACGGAAACGAGTTTGATTTTGATACCCAAAGAGAATTTATCGGAACGATTGAGCAGGAAATCGTGAGATTGCAGAGCATGGTTAACGACATCCTCGACTTTTCCCGTATGGAGTCGAATGCTCCTATGGAAAAGGATTTGAACAATATTTTGGAGGTTGTGGACACTTGCGTTAAGCATATCGAGGTTTTGGGGAAAGAAAAAAATCTCTCGATTGTGGTTGAAAAGGATGATAGTATAAGCGATTTTATGTTCAATTACAACGGGATTGAGCGGGCGTTGACGAACTTTTTATCAAATGCCTTAAAATATTCACCTGAAAACAGTAAAATTATTGTAACCGCACACGAGTTGAAGGGCAAAAACGAGGTTGAGGTTACGGTAACGGACAGCGGTTGCGGGATTGCACCGGAGCATCAGAAGAAAATTTTTGACAGATTTTATCGGGTAGAAAATAATATTCACACGGTAAAAGGCACGGGGCTTGGGCTTCACCTTGTAAAGACGACGATAGAAAAGTACCATAACGGTCGGATTTTTGTCCATTCAAAAGTCGGGGAAGGCTCGACATTCGGGTTTGTGTTGCCGATGAGCATGGAGGTTGAAAAGCAAACGGTTGCGTAGGGTGGCATCAAGTTCTCCCCGTTTCGTAAATTGACAAATTTCACAATGCCCAAATCCCCCGAAAAAAACTTTTACATATAAACATTCTTTATGTGTTGAATTTTTATTTCGGGTTTGAGGGTAATTCCAATGACGTCGATTTGGTATTTCTTAACCTTGTTTTCCAAAAGGTACATTTGAATACCCGTTTTGATATGCTCGTACTTTGTTTTCGTTATCGCCTCCAGCGGAGAGCCGAATTTCTCGGTGTGCCTTGTCTTAACCTCCACAAACACAACTTTTTCTTTCAATTTTGCGATAATATCAATTTCGCAGTACCTCGAAAAGTGCCTGTTTCGCTCCAAAATCTTATACCCGTTTTTCTCTAAATATCTGCAGGCAAGCTCTTCGCCCGCCGAGCCAAACTTTCTGTTATTCATCAATCAAGCCCTCACAGAGTTTAAATCGTCCGAGTGTTACGACTTGGCAGTAGTTTTCAAGCGAATTTACCAGACATTCGTTTTCGCAGAACCCGCCCGAAAGATATAATTTTTCGGGCTTTTTTGCAAAAGTCCACGCATTAAACGCAATCCCGTGGATAAATTTTGAAACGGCTTGAGCGGGCTTTGCACCGTTTGAGATGTCGTCCATAATCTTTTCCAGTCCGAAAATTCCGCAGGTAACGGCAAATTTTTCGGGGTTAAATTTCAAATCTTTTTCGGTCAAATCGTAGAATTTCAAAAGCATTTCGACCGTTGCACCGGTGGAGCTTGCACAAGACGTGTTCCAGTCCATGTCGTGAAACTTGCCGTCTTTAAACCTTATCCACTTGGCGTCCCGACTTCCCAAGTCCAAAACCGTTGCATTAGGGTCGACCGTGCGTTTTACCCCGCAGGCAAGTGCGATAATCTCGTTTTCGTGCGATTTTACACCCGTCATATGCCCGCAGGACTTGTCGATTTTGAGTTTAAGCTCACTAAGCCTTTTTGAAGGAAAAATGTAGTAAAAATTTCCTCCGACCTGTTGGATAAAACTTTCCGCCAACCCTCCAATCGGTTCGGTGGAAATTATTTTTGAATAAGTTGTTCCTGCGTCCAAATAAATCATCTTAACCTCAAAAATGCCTCCACTTTTGCCTGAACGGAGTTTGAGGCAACGTCGTCAATATCTATATACAAGCCATTGTATTTATCCGCCAAATATTTTGCAAGCTGGCATTTTGCACAAAAAGCCTGTGCATAAAATACGGTCGGGACATCCTCGTCAACCGACATCTCAAGCTCAATATCCGCAGGCACTCCCGCCTCGACGCACCTTATCCAGCCGTAAACGTGGGTATTGTCGGGAAAAAGTTTTAACAGGTTCAAATCGTTTGGCGGTACCCCCCAAAACCCGAATTGAGGCCTGGTTTGGACTAAATTTGATGTGTCGACTTCACGCCCGATGACGAGGTTGTTCATAATCGTGTTTACCTTATCAAAAAGCGGAAGGTTGCTTGTGCAAATTTTCACCTCACGCAACCGCTCCAAACTCTCAAACTTTGTTTCTATCACCTCAAACCCGTTATCTTTTAGGATTTGGCTTGCAAACCACCCGCTGTCGCATTTGTCCTTGCCGATAGGGGCAACAATTTTCACAAGCTCGTTTTCCATCTCAAAAGAGTTGTTGATAATGTTTTTTATAATTTTGCAGTAAGAGTCGGGGATAATTTTTGCATCAACCGCCCCGAAATCAATGTCCAAATCGACCCATTGGGCGTTCGGATAACTCGATTTTAACTCCCTGACAACATTCGGGGCAGGGTATCCCCAAAAACCTATCTTTTGCATACAATGATACTAACACAAACTTGACTTTTTTTGAAAGGGGGTATTGAAAATTTTAGAGCATGGGTTGCGTGAAATACATGGATAAAATTTTGAAAAAAGCAATTATCTTATGAAAAATAAAGTTCGCAAAGTATGGTTCTACGTTTTCATCGAACCCAACAACGTAGCTTAGCCGACACTTCACCCGCTTGGAAAAGCAAAACATAAATAAACATATTGAAATTATCCTAAAAATATGCTATTATTCAGAAAAAGGACGGCAGGTTATGAATAAAAGACTTATAATTTTGGGTATAATTGTTTTGGCACTTTCGCTTGTGTGCAAGCTCACGTGGAAAGGCTTAAAGAGCATTAAACTTGACGATTTCAAGCCCGCAGCCGTTATTTTTATCGTGGACTCCTCCGCCTCCAATCAAAAAGATTTGCCCGAACAGAAAAAACTTCTAAGGCAAATTTGCAATATGCTCGACCCCGAGGATAAAATAAAAATCATAAGAGTTTCCGAGGACGCTTACCTGATTTATGAGGGTGAACCTTTCAACGGCTCAAACATAAACAAGGTTATGAACGAGTTTACGAAGTATGAAAAAAAAGATTACGGTACCGCATACGGAGTCGGGATGAAAAAAGCGTTGAATTACGCAAAAGATATGAAAAATGAAGGCTATTTGCCTGCGGTGGTTACTATCGGCGACTTGGAAAACGAAGGTGCTTCCGCAAAACAGATTAACTGGGAAACCCTTCCGAACGACGTTAAGAGGGTTCAGCAGCTCGCTCCCGATTTTGCGATGATGTTTCTATACGCTCATCCGTCAAAATTGGATTTGGTGAAAGATAAACTTTCGCCGATTTTGGGTGAAAATAAGCTGATTGTTTCTCCAAAACAGAATTGCGACAAGGCCGTTCGCCGGTTTGTACACGCTTTGGACAGATAAATAAGGATAGAGTATGAGTGTAATTATAAAATCCGAAAACTTAGAGAAAAAATTTGAAACAAAAACGTTGATAAATGTCGGGACAAACAAAAATTGCGATTTTGTCCTCGATGTCGGGTATGAACTTTTGTTAACCGTCCAATACAACACAGACGCGGGAATTTGTCAGGTTACGAACAACTTCCGCAACCCGAACATCCTCTTTAAGGGTGCCGTTCTAACCAAGGTTACCGTCGATAACGTTTGTCGCCTGACTTTGCAAAATTCTGATGAGTTTATTGAAATTCGGGTCGTGCAGGACACGCCGTTGTCGTTGGACTGCAACAGCATAATGAACCTGTCGGAAGCCGATATGCGGACTTTGTACGGAGATGACGCAAAACTTGCCGTAAAAGCCAAAATCGAGCAGGCAAGAGAGCCTATCGAAAAAGCTCGGGTCGCTATCGTAAGACAAATTGCCTTCCCTATTGCAGAGTTGAAATCCAAAATTTTGGCAAGCAGATGTGCGTCGTTGATTTTGCATATTTCGCTCTACATAACCTCGGTCTTAAGCTCGTTTGCGGTGGCGAATTACCTTATGGGGCTTTCGGCTCAAGAGTCGGCAAAACACGTCTACTTAGCAACAAACATACAGGTTTGGATGGCGTATTCATTCATCGTGTTTGCAATTTGTTTAATGCTTAAACAGGGAGTTTACCTTTTCCTTCACGAAAAAATGTTCAAGACAAGCTCCACAGGCTCTCGTATCGCCAAAAACTTTATGCTTTGGGCGTCGGTCGTATTTATCCTCGGGATTTATTTTGTGAACCAGGCTTATTATATGGCGATGAGTAACTTTTTGGCGTTTGCGGTGTTCATAACCTTCTTCTTTGTCGGTATAATGACGACCTTAGCGGTTGCGTGCGGGTATTTCAAGGCAAACGGAACGGAATACGGTGCCGCATTAAACAAATACGAGTTCAGAGAAGATTTTGAATCTGTCATAAAGGCTTACCGCATATGGATTGACAGGTACGTGAACGGGCTTTCCGTCACAAAAATTAAAGGGATAAGAGACAGGCTGTTTTTTGCTCAACTGAAATCGGCGGGCGAAGTTTTGGTCGGGCTTTTGACGGCTCCGTTTTTGGCGTACGGGGTGTCAAACACCCTTGCAATGTGCTTTTCCGAGGCTGCAGGCTGGGTCAGAATTTCGGGGTTAAGGTTCAGCCCCGTGTTCCTTGTGCTTGCAACCTGTTTGATTATTTTTGCATTTTTTGCGTTTGTGAGTGCTTTTTTGACCGGCAAGAAAATTCAGGCGTCGCAAGTCATTAAGCAAGACGGGTTCAGTGACTACAGACACCACGGCGTAACGATTTTCGGCCCCGAAGGTATCAAAAAACTTGAACAGGAAAAGAAACTCTTTTTGACCATAGCTTGTGCGATTGTGTTGATTGAATTTGTTATGAACACCTCCTACTTTATGACGGAAATCGGCGGAGAAATCAAGGGGTTGCTGATAAGTATTATTGCCGCACTTGTCCCAACGGCTCTGCTTGTCACGGAAACCGTCCTGCTCTCTTCGACAAGGTTTGATGTCTATTCGTGCGAAGAACTTCTTGCAAAGCTGGATAAAGAATAATAATGAAAAACTTAATCACCTTTGTATCTTTAACTTTATTTATAATGTTTGTGGTTTTGGCTTGTACAAAACCCGAATTGCATAAGCAGTTTATCATCGAAACGTCGGGGTTTAGGCTTGAAAGTTTAGGGCAACAACCGAAAGATTTGCAGTCCGTAAATCTTTTTAAGATAGGCGACGTTCCGGAAGAGGTTCATATAATCAACGAGCAAAAAAAGATTATCAAAACCGATCCCGAGATAAAAATTATCCCGACATCGTTCATCGACTCAAAATTTGCAAGCATGAGCAGTGAAAATCCCCCACCTGCGACGGGTAACGAAAACACTGTTGCTCAAGATGAAACGCCTCCTCCGCAACAGCAAGACCGTCCCGTTGATAATAACGACGACGAAATTCTGAAACAGGTTGGCGAAATGATTGGCGAAAGAGGCGGGCTGTTTGGGTTTGGGTTTGGGAGTTCAAAACGATTGGATAACCCAAAGTATAGACGCGAACTTATTGCTTGGAATGAGTGGCGAAGTAATTTGCAAAATACCATTATGATGAAATCGGATATCGAAGGAATGTACGGCACCATTTACTTTTTCATTTTCAATGTGGATGATAAACGCAGAATTTCCGATATAAAAGTAAAAAGTAATGTTTCGGACGACAGGTACAACATTAATAAAGTGTCAAGAGTAATAAAAGACTTGGAAGGCAGTGATGTATTGGAATTTCCTCAAGGCACGACAAGAACTTCGGTAAGATTTGCGGGCGGATTTATGTTCGGCTACCGCACAAGATACTCTTCACCGTCGGATTTTAACGACGTCGAGCAGGTCAACGTAAGATATTAATCGCCGAAATTACGTTTCCAGTGCTTTTACAAACTTGTAAACATACTTTTTCTTTTCGTCGGGAAAAGTTGATATAATTCCCATAATTTCCGCTTGCAAATCCTTTTTGGGCATCAGGTATTCAATGTTGGTAAAAAATTCGGCAATATTGACCTTCAGGGCATCGGCAATCTTGTTTAAAGTCTGTATTGACGGAAAATTCAGCCCGACCTCAAGTTTGCTTATAATTTCATCAACAAAACACCCGCCTCGGAATATTCTTCACCTATTTCAACAACCTTTAGCGGCAACTATTGGTCAAGTCAAGAAGCCTCCGCTATAGGTGCATACGTACGAAAATTCAACGATACAAATACCTACTACGGCTATTTCTACGGACGCGACTACGCCTATCCTGCCGTGTGCGTCGGGGACTAAAATCTTACAAACGAGACATTCTCTTAACCCCACCCAAACACTTCTTTACTGGTTGTCCGTGGACATTTTGGATGAGATTTCCGCAACTATGCGTGCGATATCACAACCGCCGATGCAGACTTCCAAAATCAGACCGCTCTGTATCAAAACAGTTTCCGTAAAATCCATGCTGTCGGTGTTAATTATCTCAAATTCGATGAAATCTTCGCCCGCATAAATCAGCTTACCGTATTCACCTCCCGTTACCCAACGGATGAACATGAATTGTTTTTCGTATTCTTTTAGTTTTTCTGTTAATCTCATATAATATACTCTCGCCTACAATAATATTTTAATAGAATTTTTTATTTAGTCAACCGTTTTACTTTAATTTGTTAATAACAAAGTCCAAAGCCCCTTTCTGTGCCTCAAAGACTTCTTTACAATCCTGACAAGCCTTCTTGTAAAATTCACTATCCGAAAGCAGCTTGTCTTGATATTGTTCAAACTCAATCGGGATGTTGACTATTTTCCCCGCACTTGTCTTGGACAACATTCCGTAAATATCTTTGAAATTGTGGATATCGGGTCCCGTGATTGTCGGCTTGTCATAAACGCTTGCCTCCAACGGATTATGCCCGCCCGTCGTGTTGAAACTTCCGCCGATAAAGGCAAAATGACAAATCGAATACATCTTGCCGAGTTCTCCCAAAGTATCCAGCACGATTACGTCATAATCCGTGAACCTGTCGTCTTTTGAACGTAAACCGTAGCTTAACCCTAAACCTTTGAGCAGTTCTTCTATACTCGGGAGGCGTTTCGGGTGCCGTGGTGCAAGCAACAACTTTATGTCGGCGTGTTTTGCTTTCAGAATTTTGAAGGAATTGAGAACGATTTCGTCCTCTCCCGCATGGGTACTTCCCGCAACAATTACCCTAAAACCTTCCTGTCCGAGTTGAATGTCGGCATCTTTTCTTTTGACGTCGAATTTCAAATTCCCCATAACTTCGACCACGTCAGGCTTTGCACTGACCGCAATATATTTTTGCTTGTCTTCTTCGCTTTGAGTGTAAATCGCCGTAAAGTTTTCAAAAACTTTTGTAAAGAAAAATTTCACTTTTTTGTAAGTATTAAAAGTCGAGTCGGAAATTCTTCCGTTGATAATCGAAACCGGTATGCCTTTTTTATGACAAGCGTAAGCAAAGTAAGGCCAAATTTCGGTTTCCGCAATCAAGACTGTTTTTGGGTTAAGCCGTTTTAAAAACCTGTTTACACAGCAAGGGATGTCGAACGGGAAATACGTGATAAAATCGGCAACACCGTCATATTTCTTCTTTGCGATTTCCTGCCCCGTTTTCGTACCGGTCGTTACGACAAGTTTTTTGTCAGGAAAGGTTTCTTTGATTTTCTTTGCCAAATTTTCCAGTGCGATAACTTCGCCGACGGAAACCCCGTGGAGCATGATAACGTCATCTTGAGAGTTGAACGGAGGGGCGATAAACCCGAATTTTTCCCTCAAGCCCGCATTGGGCTTGCCGATACACTTCCGCACCGCCCACACAAACGGCATCCCGAGAATGAAAATTATGGTTGATAAAATTCCGTACAAATACATCATGTCTTTATTCTAGCATAAGCATAAAAAAAATACAGCTTTGTGAGGATTATAAAATTCATAAGCTGTTTTCGTACCACTTTCTTGCTCGTT
>CAMAML010000040.1 GCA_945836835.1 uncultured cyanobacterium
GTCAAGTGTTGTGACTTAAATTCATTAAATTTTGATAATTCTTGTTGTAAATTTTTATAAATTTTCATTCGTTTAGAGTAGTTTTTCGGGGTTTTATTTATGACAATTTATGATACAATAAAAAGTGGTATCGAGGGTGTTTTTATGCAAGTCGGAACAAATCAGAACATAAAACCGATAACGACAAAAATCAACGGCGACGGTAACATTGAAATCGGCGGTTGCGACTTGGTTTCGCTTGCTCAAAAATACGAAACTCCGCTTTACGTTATGGACGAAGAGACTTTAAGAAGTGTTTGTCGGGATTATCACAAGGCGTTTGAGGCTTGCCCTGAAGTCACCATGCTATATGCCTCAAAGGCACTCTGTACGCTTGCGACAAGCAAAATAATTGCCTCCGAAGGTTTCGGGTTTGACGTGGTGTCAAAGGGCGAAATTTACACCGTCTTTAAGTCGGGTGCAGATATGTCAAAAGTTCTGTTTAACGGGAACAACAAGTCGCCCGACGAGCTGATGTTGGCACTTGATTTGGGTGTGGGAAGATTTTCCGTAGATAATTTTTTGGAAATTTCTTTGCTGAACGAGCTTGCCAAAAGTAAGAACAAGAGGGCGGACATTCTTCTGCGTGTTA
The DNA here is from genome assembly GCA_945836835.1 of uncultured cyanobacterium. Classification (GTDB taxonomy): domain Bacteria; phylum Cyanobacteriota; class Vampirovibrionia; order Gastranaerophilales; family Gastranaerophilaceae; genus UBA1221. The sequence continues at coordinate 632 of CAMAML010000040.1, forward strand.
CGCCGGGGATTGAATGTCATACCCACAAATACATTCAGACGGGGCATTTGGACTCAAAATTCGGGTTTGACCCGACGCAGGTCGACGAGGCGGTGAGCCTTATACTTGAAGAATGTCCGAACCTTAACCTAAAAGGGCTTCACGCTCATACGGGGTCGCAGATTTTTGAGACGAGGGTTTACCGTGACGAAGTCGAAATTTTGGTGCGGGAAATTGCACGCTTAAACGAAAAATACTCACTCAACCTCGACGAGATAAACCTTGGCGGAGGTTTGGGGGTAAAGTATATCGAGGCGGATTGCCCACCTTCCCCATATGAGTTTGCGCAAGTCGTACTGCCCGCACTTGCTTCAAACTGCGAAAAATACGGGGTAAGTTTGAGCAAAGTTTATATCGAACCCGGTCGGAGCATTGTTTCAACAGCAGGGGTAACGTTGTACACAACTGGCAGCTCGAAACGGGTTCCAAACGGCAGAAAGTACGTTTCGGTCGACGGCGGAATGGCGGATAACGTTCGCCCGAGCATGTATCAGGCGGAATATACGGCTCAGATTGCCAACAAACCCGATGCGGAGACTTTTGAAAAAGTTACGATTGCGGGGCGGTTTTGTGAAAGCGGAGATATTTTGATTAACGAAATCGAACTTCCCGAAATCGAAGAAGGGGACATCCTTTGCGTTTATAATACGGGGGCGTACAATTACTCGATGGCATCAAATTATAACAGGGTTGAAAAGCCCGCAATGGTTCTCGTGAACGACGCTCAATCGGATGTCATCATCAAAAGAGAAACTTTGGACGACTTAATTTCGCACGACATAATTCCCGATAGGTTAAAGTAATATGATGAACAACATTTTGACATATTTACAATTTCAATTTGGTACGATGGATTGGTCTTTGAGTTGGACCAATGTGGGAGAGATTGCCATTATTGTTGCGTCATTGCTGATTTTTTACAAAAAATTCATCAAAGATTCTCAGTCCGAAAAGTTTGTCAAGGGAATATTTTTCCTGATTTTCTTGTGGGTGTTCTCGGAAATCTTGGTTCGTTTGGATTTGAAAATCCTCGGAATGTTCTTAAAATCAATCGTAACCCTTGTAGCGTTGAGCTTAATTGTAATCTTCCAGCCCGAATTGAGAAGATTTTTAGGGTTCTTGGGACAGGCGGATCTGTTTACGAGGTTCTTCGGGAACAACGATAAAGAGGAAGAAGTTGACAAAATCGACGTCATAAAAGAGCTTATCGAAGCGGTAAAATTCCTCTCAAAATCCCACACGGGAGCGTTAATCGTTTTCCAAAAAGATTTGAGCAACACATATACTGATGTCGGGACAAAACTTAATGCTGACTTGTCAACCGAATTGTTGCTAACGATTTTCCACCCGAACACTCCGTTACATGACGGTGCGGTCGTAATCGACGGGCATAAAATTATATCGGCGGGGGTTCTGCTGCCTCTGACCGAGGACCCGAAGCTCAGCTGGAAATACGGAACACGACATAGAGCTGCCATCGGGATGTCCGAGGCAAGCGATTCGGCGTGCTTGGTCGTGTCCGAAGAAACCGGGGATGTCTCGGTTGCGTTGGATGGAACTTTGAGAAAATATGACGACTTGATTACTCTAAAGACTGATTTAGAGCGGATTTTGGGACATAAACAGGCGGATGCCTCTAAGGAGAAAAAAGCGATTTTTCACTTGAACAATTTCATTCAGCAAAAAAAGGTTAAGGAAGAAGAGAAGTAATTATGCCACAAGTAACCGCAAAAAAAAGAATGACGTTTGCACAGTTGTTAAGAAAAGGATTTTTCTTGACGCTGGGGGCGTTTATTGCGGGGTTTGCGATTGAATGTTTTTTAGTGCCGAACAAGATTATTGACGGCGGGGTCGTCGGTATCTCGATGATGATTAACTACCTGACGGGGCTGAACCTCGGTTTACTTTTGGTTGCGATAAACTTGCCGTTTATCTTTTTGGCGTTCACCAAAATGGGCAAGTATTTTGTATTGCAGACCTTTTTTGCGGTTGCGATGCTGTCCGTTGCGACAAACATTTTTCACCACATAAACCTTGTTGCGACAAACGATTTGCTTTTGTCGACGGTGTTTGGCGGAATAATTTTGGGGGCGGGAGTCGGCACGGTCTTGAAAAACGAAGGTTCTTTGGACGGAACGGAAATTATGGCACTGTTTTTGTCGAAAAAGTTCGGGTTTTCGGTCGGCGAAATCGTTATGGGGTTTAATATTTTTATCTATACGGTTGCGGGAATTGTGCTTACCTGGGAAAGTGCGATGTACTCGATTTTGACGTATTTTATTGCGTACAGAGTGATTGACGTCGTATTGGAAGGTCTGAACAGTTCAAAGTCCGTCAGAGTTATCAGCGATAAAGCACAGGAAATCGGGGATACCTTGATTAGCGACCTTGACATAAGCGTTACTTATATAAGCGGTATCGGCGGGTATTCCAAACAGGACAAGACGATTATCTATTGCGTTGTATCCAGGCTTGAAATGTCAAAGATGAAAGAAGTCATAAAACAGATTGACCCGTATGCGTTCCTGTCGGTCGTTGACGTTCACGAGGTTTACGGCAGAAGAATGGGCAAAAAAATCGAAAAGATTTAACCTAAAAATAAGAGTTTTGATGTATGGACAAGATTGGAAAGTTGTATTATAATAAAACCAAGTTGAGAGATTTAAGGAAATAATTATGGCAAAAAATGTTGACACGGTTCCAATAGAGGTAAGTATTTTGACGGCAGACTTTGACATCAAAGGGATAGTTCACGTATCAAAATACACGAACACAAACAGAGAGTTGACCGACCTTTTAAACGACAGAGAAAGACGTTTTCTTGCCGTAACGAATGCGGAAATTTTCCCGAGAACGGGAAATCAGGCACCAAGAAAATACAATTTTATGGAAATCCATATGGACTACGTGCTAATGGTACACCCGTCGGCACAGGCGGTATTTAAGGACTCGGGCAAATCACAGGAGGACATAACCCGATTTAGAGAACTCCGCCTGAAACTGAACCAAACCCGTCCGTTCTGAAGAATTAGCGGGTTACAGACTTAACAAACGATCAATGTTTTCGAGAGGTAAATACATTTTCAATTTTACCATCTTTCGTTAGAAAAAATGTCAATTTTCACAAATATTCGTTAGAAAAAGTGCTAAATTAATCTTGACTTTCGTTAGAAAAAGTGTATAATATTATCAGATATTCGTTAGAAAAAGTGTAATAAAGGCGGTAAAAATGAGGCGGGACGCACTAAACGAGCTTATAAACTGGAAAAACGGAAATCGCAGAAAACCGCTTGTCTTGCAGGGGGCAAGACAGGTTGGCAAAACTTGGCTTATGCGAGAGTTTGGGAGGTTGGAATATAATAAGACAGCTTATGTGAGTTTTGACGGGAATGTTGCTTTGAGGGAGGTATTTTCAAATTATACCGACGTAAAAGAGCTGATAACCAAAATAGAGATTTCTGTTCAGATGAAGATAAATCCCAAGGATACTTTAATAATATTTGATGAAATTCAGGAGTGTCCTGAGGCGATTACCGCTTTAAAGTATTTTAATGAGCAGGCACCGGAGTATCATATTATTGTTGCGGGAAGTTTGTTGGGGCTTGCACATCACAGAGGAACGGGGTTTCCTGTCGGTAAAGTTAATTTTATGACACTTTATCCGCTGAGTTTTTTGGAGTTTCTGGAAGCAAACGGCGAGGGCTTGTTGAAAGAGGCTTTGGAGGCGGGGGATGTATCCGTTGCGGCCGCTTTTTCTTCAAAATTGACGGATTATTTGAAATACTATTATTATGTGGGCGGTATGCCCGAAGTTGTTCAGGCTTTTGTAGATAACCGAGATTTCCAAGAGGTTCGGGAAATTCAGGAGGAAATAATTTCTTCTTATAACAGTGATTTTTCAAAGCATACGGACTCTAATACCGCAGAGAGAATACGGATGGTTTGGGAGTCGATTTCTTCTCAGTTGGCAAAGGAGAATAAAAAATTTGTATATAACGCCGTAAAAACAGGTGCAAGGGCGAAGGATTTTGAAATAGCACTTGCGTGGTTGAGGGACAGCGGGCTTGTTTATAAGGTTACGAAGATTGAAAAGCCTGCTTTACCGATAAAAGCGTATGAAAATATTGATATATTTAAACTGTTTGTACTTGATGTCGGACTGCTTGGTGCATTGTCGGGGTTAAGCTCAAAGGCAATCATTGAGGGGAACAGGGTTTTTACCGAGTTTAAGGGGGCATTGACGGAGCAGTATGTTTTGCAACAGCTGAAAACGGTTGTAAAGTCACTACATTACTGGACGAGCAGATCCAATGTTGCGGAGATTGATTTTGTTGTACAGCAAGAAGATTTTGTTGTTCCGATAGAGGTTAAGGCGACAACAAATTTGAAGTCAAAGAGTTTGCAGCAGTACAGAAAAGATTATTCCCCCGAAAAATCCGTCAGAACATCCCTTGCGGGGTATGAGGTAAACAACGGACTGTACAACATTCCTTTGTATTGGATTAATTGTTTGGAGAGGTTAATTGCGGAAGAATAGTAGTAGGTCGTGCTCAACGTTTTCATTGAACACGACAACGTAGCGGTTCGCCCCCTCACCCGCATTTGTACGCCTCGTCCCTCGGCTACAACTGCTACCCTCTCCCGTAGGTAGAGGGCGAAATTTTACGTTAATTGGGGGCTCCAATAAGAGCCAAATCCCGTAAAAACTTAATCACTTAGTCACTTAATCACTATTGATCACGACAGCACTCAGATAAAATTTATGTTGCACTTGCAACAAATTTTTGACGTGGTAAAATGAGGGTACAGGAGAGGGTATTCCATGGAACATTGGTTATATACGTTTAATATTTTAGGGCATTCGTTGACGGTCAACCTGGACACGATTTTTACCATGTGGTTTGCGATGATTTGCCTTATCATATTCGCGTTTGTTGCGACAAGAAACCTTTCCGTCGTGCCTTCACCCCTGCAGGCTTTTTGCGAAAAACTTATGGGGTTTTTCCAAGGCACCATGGATACGATGATGCCGTCCGAGAACAGGCAGCATATTCCGCTTGTGGCGTCGCTGTTTTTGTTTATCCTGTTTGCAAACCTTATGGGACAGTTGCCGTTAAGGATTATTCATCTTAAAGAAGGCGAGCTGGCGTCCCCTACAAACGACATAAACATGACGGCAGCGATGGCGGTTGTCGTGCTTGTTTACTACGTTGCGGCAGGGATTAAGAAGAAGGGGGTAAAGTTCTTTCTTCACGATTTCTCGTTTGTAAGTATCGTTATGGCGTTGGTCGAGCTTTTGGAGATGGTAACCCGACCTTTAAGTTTGGCAATCCGTCTTTTTGCAAACGTCTTTGCGGGAGAAATCCTTGTTTCGATAGCTTTGGCGGCAAGTGCTTATTTTGCACCGTTGCCCGTTATGCTGTTTGAAATTTTGGTTGCGTTCATCCAGGCGACAGTATTTATGATGTTGACAATCGCTTACGTAAGCTCGGCGGCGGGCGAGGAGCATTAGGAAAAAGTTTTAGGAAAGTTATTTAGTATAAGGAGAAAAATATGGAAAATTTACAGTTGGCTCAATTAGGTGCAGGTATCGCAATCGGTTTCGGTGCAATCGGAGCTGGGCTTGGTATCGGTATTGCGACAAAAGGCTTGATGGATGCGGTTTCCCGCCAGCCGGAAGTTGCCGGTAAGGCTTTCGGGTTCTTCCTTTTGGGGGCTGCGTTGGCTGAAGCGTGTGCTTTGTATGCTTTCGTTGTTGCATTTATGTTGTTGGGAAAATAGGAAAGTCAAGACAGAGTCGGTATTATGGAATTTAATGCAACATTTTTCGTAGCGATTATAAGTTTTTTGGTGTTCACCTTTGTGATGAGCAAGATTTTCTATGCTCCGTTGGAGCGGATTGTTGCGGAACGCAAGGGGATTGTTTCAAAGGACTACGAAGACACAAAGAACTTTGAGATGATGAGCGACGAGCTTTTGAAAAACAGGGAACTAAGGCTTTCAAAGGCCGACGATGAGGCGGGAAAACTCCTTTCCGACAAATTGGACGAAGCGGACGAAAAAAGTAAAAATGCAGTCGAACTTGCGGGGCAAAAGTCCCTCGAGGCGGTTAGAGAAAACTCAAACAGGCTTAAACGGGAAAAAGAGAGTGCCGAAGTGAGCTTGCAGGACGATGTCGTCGGGCTTGCGGAGCTTATTTCCTCCAAGGTTCTCGGGTTTGAAGTCAAGATTGATGACGAGGTGAGAGCATGAGTCAATTAGTTGCGCTGTGGAACTTAATCCTAAAATCGAACACCTTCAACTTCGCGATTTTGGTCGTAATTTTCATCATACTTTGCCAAAAACTTAAAGTCGGCGAGATGATAGAAAAAATTCGAGCGGAAATCATCTCGGAAATCGAGGACGCAAAGTCCGTCAGAGAAAAAGCCGAAGGGAAACTTGCCGAGGCAAAATCAAAGGTTGCCCATGTCGAAGAAGAAGTTGCAGAAAAATTCAAGAGTATTGAAGATAAGGCAAGGCTTTTGGTTAACTCTCTTGAACAGAATGCGGAAACCAAAATTCGCCAAATAGAAAGCAACACCGCAAGAATTATTTTGGCGGAAGAAAAAAACATCAAGACAATGTTGAGCAAAAACACCGCAAATTCGGCGGTTGAGCTTGCAAAAAAATATATCAAAAACAGGCTTGAGCAAGATGTTGCTTTGCATGAAAAATATATCGACGAGAGCCTTCAAGAACTGGATAGGATAAATTTACAAAATGGGTAAAGGTTTTGACAAAATATCTTTAGTTGCAAAAAATTATGCGGACGCTCTAATCTCGCTCGCCCGAGAAGGTCGCGTGTCGTTTGAGACACTCGCTAACGATGCGGATACAGTGAGTAAGGTGTTTGAGGAGTCGGAAGATTTTAGACGTGCAATGCTCAACCCCGTCGTGAACGTCGACGTTAAGGTTGATATTATAAATTCTGTTTTCGGCGGGAAAATTTGCGACGAGTTGATAAATTTTTTGAAAATCCTTGCCGAGAAAAAGCGTTTGGGCGAGTTCGAGCAGATAAAAACCGCTTATATGCAGGAATTGGACAAGATTAACAACATTCAGCCCGTAACCGTTGTGTCGGCGATTGAGTTAAGCGACGAGAAGAAGAGAATTGTCGTTGAAAAGTTGCGGCAAAAATTGAGTAAAGAGGTTCGTCCTCTCTGGCATGTAGACGGCGAAATCCTTGCGGGGCTGGTGTTCAAGATAGATGATAACGTTGTTGATATGAGTTTGAAAAATCGTATTGACAAGTTAAGCAAAAATTTGAAGTAAAAACGGAAAATGAGAGGTACTTATGGCAGTAATAAAACCTGATGAAATAAGTTCGATAATAAAAAGCAAGATAGAGAACTTTGAAGTTCAAACGGAAGTTTCAAATACGGGTAGCGTAATCGAAGTCGGCGACGGTATCGCACGTGTATGGGGGTTGCGTAACGTAATGTCAAGTGAGCTTGTCGTTTTTGACGACGGCGAAGATACCCTCGGGATTACGATGAACCTTGACGAGGACAACGTCGGGGTTGTTATTCTCGGTGAGTATACAAGGATTAAAGAAGGCATGACGGTCAGAACCACGGGCA
>CAMAML010000041.1 GCA_945836835.1 uncultured cyanobacterium
ATTTATTTGTTATTTAAAATTAAAAGAAAGACAAATTCAATTAAATAATGAATACAAAGAATATCTAAGGCATGAAGAAATCCTTGCAAGAGAAAGACAACAACGAGCAGCTGCTATTTCAAATGCATTTTCGTATGCTATACAGCAAGCATCAATTAATCAACAGCAAGCACAGCAAAGACAAGACGAGATGATAATGCAATATATACAAAATAGCCCATTTAATCGACCAAAGTCAAATTATATTTTTTATGATCGCTATGGGCGTGAAGTTGGACGTATGAGGGAAAGTTTGTTTTAATTATTTGTAAAATCCGATTTATGCAAAAAACTCTCTTGCCAAGCTCAATTCGTCTTCGTGGGAGAGGGCGGGGGTTGTGATTTTCTTTCTCAGCACGAAGTCAAAGCAGTCCGAGAATTTTTTTGACGGCTTAAATCCCATAGCGACAAGCTCTTTGCCCGTTATTGTAAGTTTTATGTCCTTTAACTTGTCAAGGTAGCGTGTAGCAGTTCCCAAGTCCGTCATAACCCCGTACAAAATCACCGTCTCAACAGGCTTTTGCTCAAACATTTTGTATATTTCAAAGTCATCTTGCGGGCAAAAATTTTGTATCTCCCAAAAACTCTCCACAATCCTCATTTCTTCCCTGTCAAATGTAGGCAACAGCCTCTCAATATCAGGCATGGCGGTAAGGTAAATAAGCCAGATATTTTGCGGGTTCAGTAGGTGAGCGTATTTTTTAATAACGGGCGAAATTGCGGTCTTTGGTGCGTTTGGAGGTGTTTTGGAAATAAGACGATAAATCCCGTCCTCTCTAAACTTTTCAAAAGCAAGGTCGGAATTTAGGTTAAATGTTTCTTTTATCTCCTTTTTTACCCGTTTAAAGCTCATGTCATAGTTGACGTTTTCGAGGTAATTTTTTTGCAAATTCTTTGTATGCGGTTCAAGCTCAAACCCGAACCGTACCGAGAATTTCAGCCCTCTTATAATCCTTGTCGGGTCCTCGATGAAACTTTTGTCGTGCAAAACCCGAAGTTTTTTGTTTTTTAAATCTTCCAATCCTCCCGTAAAGTCGACGATTTCGCCCGTCGTAAAATTTTTTGCCAGAGCATTAATCGTAAAATCTCGTCTTTGGACGTCTTTTTTCAGCTCACAACCGAGTTCGCACACAACGGGCAGGTGTCCGTTTTTCGGGTAAAATTCCGAACGTGTCGAGGCTAGATCTATTTCTTCCCCCTCAACCTTAATCCTAACGGTTCCAAAAGGCTCATTTACTTTCAAAATCTCAACGTTTTCAAGGGTTTTGGCGTACTCAATCGCATTTCCGACGTACGTCAAATCCACGTCAAAACTCTCTGTCCCGAGCAGTTCATCCCGAACAACCCCGCCGATATAGAAAAGTTTGTTTTGAGTATCCTTTAAATTGATGATTTTCATATTTCCGATTTTATCGTAAAATAAGAATATATTCAAATCATAAACTAAAATTTTAGAGGTCAGAGCATGTTACAAGAAGCGTCAAAGGTTATTAATTCCGCATTTAACAACAGTTTTATAAAAAAATTGAGCTTATATCTTCACGATTGCGTAAGAGAAGAGGTTCAGAGTTCAACGTTCAGAAACCTTAAAGGGGACAAGGACAACAAGTGGATTTTCTTAAAAGGCAAAGAAGAACTTTTGACCGAGGGGCAGGAATATTTGCGGCTTGACGGCAGTGACAGCAAACTGACCGAGATGATGAACCTTTCGAGTGCAGGGGTTAAGGACAAGTACCTGATTTACGGATACCTGTTTTTGGTCGGAAAGAACTCCAAGAACCGTAGGGCAAGCGAATTTTTGACCCCGCTTTTGTACCTCCCTTGCCATTTGGAAAGAAACGGGGTGAACATCAACTGTATCCCTCAGGAAGAAACCCTTTCCCTCAATACGGGTGCGTTAACGGCGCTTATGAAGAAAACGGATGACGATGATGCGGTCGAACAGCTTTTGGACGGGTTGCTTGAAGTTGTTCCGAAAATCCCGATTACGGACGAAGGGTTGCAGGTATTTTTGACGACTTTGAAGTCGATTATTCCAGATATTGACGTAACTTTGGACGACAAAAACAACGTTGACGAGGATAACCTTTCAAAAGAGGGAGAGTCGGATTTTTATTCCGAAAAAATCGACGGAGAAAACGTTGAAGAAGTCGTCAACGCCGAAGAAAACAAGCAAAAATCTTTGAAAAAGTTGGAGAAACTGAACTTGACGGCACAGTCCGCCATAATTCTCACCAAACGCCCGACTGTCACGGCAGGGGTTTTGCACGAGTTGACGCAGATTGCGGAAAAGCCGAGCGGAATTTATCGTGAAACCGCCCTGAGCATAATTAACGAGGAATTCGGGCTTTCAAAGGACAAGTCCGTTATGATTAAGGATATGAAAAGCATTACGGATTTTTACCCGATAACCCCTCTTTCTTTGAGCGATTCGCAGGAGCAGGTTATTAAAAACATTGAAAACAACAAGTTTATAGCGGTTCAGGGTCCTCCGGGGACGGGTAAATCCCAGACTATCGTGAACCTTGTGGCACATCTTATCGCAAACGGGAAAACCGTTCTTGTGGCGTCCCGTATGGACAAGGCGGTGGACGTTGTGGCAGAACGCTTGAACGAGCTTGGCGCACCGTTTTTGGCACTCAGGGCAGGTCGTTTGAATTACCAAAAACAGTTGAGTTTTCAGCTTCAAGACCTTTTGTCGGGCAAGGTCGACATTGACAACGACTTTGAGGACAGCCTCTTTGCAAGTACGGATGATATGAAGAACCACCTGAACTTAATAAGAGAGAGCGAAAACAAGTGTGAACAGATTATCAAGCTCGAAAACCAATGGACTACGATGTCGGCGGACTTGGAGTTGCAGGAAAAATCAATAGGAAAAATGCAGTTCATAAAATCCGCACTCAAAAAGAACGAAATCGAAGAAGTTTTGCAGATTATCGTTAATTTAGAAAAAAATATGGATAAATCGGGCGTTTTTGCAGGGTTGTCCAATTACAAAAATATTTCGACCCTAAAAAAAATTCTTAAACTGAAAGATTTTGAGGTCAGCTGTGAAAATCTTGGAAGATTAAAGTTAGAAATCGAGGTTTCGGCGATGGTTTGGAAGCTCAGAAAAATCGAAGCTGACATTCAAAAAACGGGGAATTTACACGTACTTTCGGAGCAAATTCGCCAGATGAAGAAAAAGCAAAAACCGCTTGCCGTAAACATTTTGAAAGGTCGAAGAAGAGAGAGTTTAAAGAGCCTTTTAAGAGATCAGGTCAAGCGTCAACGCTTAATCGTTCATTCAAAATCGCTCGTTGAACGCCGTCAAAATTTGCAGAGCAGAATTTTGGAAACGGAAGACTTTAAGCCGTTATTGGAGGCTTTTCCTTGCTGGTGCGTAACGACTTATGCCGTTTCGGGGTCCCTGCCGTTAAAGCCCGGGATGTTTGACGTTGCGATTATTGATGAGGCTTCGCAGTGCGATATTGCAAGCTGTTTCCCGATTTTGTTCAGAGCCAAAAAAGCGGTTATCGTGGGCGATGACAAACAACTTCCGCACTTGTCGTTCCTAGAAAAAGCCAAAGAACAATCGTTTTTGGCACAGTACGGTATCCCCGACAAGTACCAGTTGATGTGGCGGTTCAGAACAAATTCGATGTTCGATTTGGCGGATTATTATTCGATGAACTCGGTTATGCTCGACGAGCATTTCAGAAGTTTGCCGCCGATTATCGAGTTTTCAAACAGAGAATTTTACGGAAACCGTATAAGAGTTATGAAAAAAGACGTCGGGGCGGAAAAGGTTCTCGAAACGGTCTTTGTGCCTGACGGCAAGGTCGATTCGGACGCAACAAGAAACCTGCCCGAAATCGAAACTTTGGTAAAATATCTTTATGACATTGTGGTCGAAGATGAGCGGAAAAGTCCCGACAAGCCCGTTTCTATCGGTATAATTTCTCCGTTTAGGGCGCAGGTTGAGCAGTTGAAAATTTCCGTCGGCAAGGTCTTATCCGATCATATGATGAGAAAACATCAGATAGAAATCGGTACGGCACATACGTTTCAAGGTGATGAAAGAGATATAATCCTTATGTCGTGGGCGTTTGCTCCGAACAGTTACCCGCAAAGTTTGATTTTCTTGCAGAAACCGAACCTCTTTAACGTTGCGATTACGAGAGCAAGGTCAAAGGTTATAAACTTTGTGTCGAGAGACCCGAAAGAGTTGCAGGACGGCTTGTTTAGGGATTATATGTCCTATATTGAGGAGTACAACAACCGCAAGCAGGCGATTGCAAACTGCGAAATTGACGAAAACACTTACAAAAACAAGCTGGAGCGCGGGATTGCCGAAAGACTGCGTGAGATTGGGCATACGGTCAAGGCAGGAGTTGATATTGCGGGGTTGAGTGCGGACTTGCTTGTTGACGACAAATTTGTCGTGGAAGTTGACGGGGTTGAGGACAGCGAAGTTCTCAAGATGTCGAATATGAAAAAGCAGTCTATCTTGGAACGGTGCGGGTTCAAGGTTAACCGCATAACGTACCGTGAATGGCAATACTCCGAAAACGCTTGCCTTGACAGGGTTTTAATGGAATAGCTTAATTTTACCTTTCCAATACGAGTGCAAAGCAGAGGGTTTCGAGGATTGAGGCGGTGTCCATTTTGAGCTTGCTCTCCTGTTTTGCGTGTTCGACCGCCGTTATGTCTTTGATTAGTTTCAGCCTTAACATCGGGTTGTTGAGCGAGGTTTTGAGAAGCGTGCAAAGGTAGTTTTGCATTCCGTCCAAAACCTCGTCCAACTCGTGTTCTTTGGTTAATGCCGTCAATCTGTCGCACAAATCCAGTACATCGTTTCTCGGAAGCTCCAAGTATCCCTCCATAACATCTTCCACAAGCGAATAATCTCGGTTTACGCTTTCGGTCGACGGCACAAAAAAGCATTGCGCACGTGATACAATCGTTGCAAGCATATCGGTTTTGTTTTTTGTCAGGAAGAAGAAGGTCGTGCCTTCGGGCGGCTCTTCAAAGGTTTTCAAAAGTGCGTTCGCCGTTGCCTCCTGAAAATTGTTGAAATTAAGCCCTAAAATTTTGCCGTCCTCGCCCTCTTTGTCCTTGTCGCAGAAGATAAATACCCTGTGATAATCCGACGTTGTAAGGAGTGAATTTTTTATCGCTCTTGCCTGCTCGATTTTTATGGCTTTTTTGTTTGTTCCATCCTCCGTATCGGTCGCAGATTTTTCCACGTAATCGTATTTTGAAACGGTTTGCACCGCAGGGTGCTTGTTTTCTCTAATCCAGCGGCAATTTAGGCAATCGCAATCAGGGGTTCGGTCTTTTGTACAGTTCAAAAGTCTTGCAATCTCTAAGGCAAGCTCGTATTGGGCTTGCAAATTTTCGCCGTAAAAAAGGATACAGTGTGCAATATTTTTATCGGGACGCTCAATCCCTCCTCTAAAATATTTCATCAAAAACGGGTATTTTTGTTCTAATTCTGCGGTTGTCATCGTTCTCCTTTGTTATGAAAAAATTACTCGCTCCAGCTCGTCCTCAGGTGTGAGGCTTTTCCCCGATTTAATCCGAAACTCCGCCTCGGTGAGGTTGTTTTTGAGTTTTACAAGCTCTTTCAGGCTCGTATTTTTAAGTTTTTGGAGTGTTATTTTTATCACGTACTCGTGAGTTCCCGTAAGCCGTGAAAGCTCCGTTGCGGACATTTTCGCTGATTTTGCCTTGTAGATTATCCAGCGCCTGACGATTGTGTGCAACGCTCCAAAAAGTTCAAGGTAGTGCTTTTTTTGCGTGATTTTTCTGTATTCTTGCAGAGCCTTGTCTTTTTCGCCTGCAAGCAAATAATCCGTCATCACGAACAAATCCTCGTTTGAGATACAGTTTTCCTTAATCATCTCGGGAGTTACGATGTTGTCGGGATATGCGACAAGCTGAAGTTTGTCGAGTTCTCTGTCAAGCTGTCGAAGGTTGTTTCCTACCTGATTTACAAGGGTTGTTATTGCAGGCTGTGTCATTTTTAGCTTTTTAGAGCTTGCCTGTTTTTTTACCCAACCTTCCAATTCCGCCGTTTTGTAGCTCGGGATTAGCGGGAAGTTTTTGGCGTTAAATTTTGACAAAAGTTTGAAGAATTTTTTTCGGCTGTCGAGTTTTTTTCTCCCGTCACGAGGAAGTTCCGCCACAAAAACTACGTCAAGATTCTCGTTGTTGTTTTCGAGTGCCGAGGCGATTTCCTTTATCTCTTTATCTTCAAACGTCTTTGAAAAATAATTGACGGACTTAATCACGACAAGCATTTTCCCAAACATTAACGGCTGAGAACGCAAAATAGAAATAAGGTCGACAAACTTCGGGTGGTCGTAAACCTTGTAGCTCATGTCAAGAAAGTTCTTGTCCAGCCCCTGTTTTAAGGTGTCGATTTCATGCTCGATGTTGTAATCTTCTTCGCCGTAGAAAAAATAAATTGCCATATGTAAATTATATTATAAAAACGCCCCAAATTTCAAGTGGTGAAGTTGTTGTTTTAGGGAATTGTTTTTATCCGATAATTTTTTCATATTTTTCCACGAGGCAATATTTCCTCTGTCGGCTTTGACCTTGCGGGAGGATAAAACCTTCGTCAACCCAGTTTTTCAGTAAGAGCCTTGCACTGCGGGGCGAAAACCTGAAAAATTCGGCTATATCGTTTGCGGTTACGAACTTTTGAGCTTCAAACAGTTCCAAAACTCTCCGTTGTTGAGCATCAAGTTCTCTCAAAATTGCGGTTTCGTCTTTTGAAGTTTTGTTTGCCTCCGCTTTTTTGTACACGGAGGTGAACGCCAGTGCCATGCCGTGAATAAAATATTCCAACCATTTTGTAATATCCGCCTCGGCTCTTCCCATATAATAATTGTGGCTTGTCCCGATTGTTATGGCGTCGTAGTAGCCTTGCAAATCTTTTGCGTAATACTCTTCAAGAGAATAGATACCTTTTAAGTCATACCCATGCTTGTGCAGGATTAAGGTTGTTAAAAGCCTTGCGGTTCTGCCGTTCCCGTCAAAATAAGGGTGAACGGTTACAAATTGATAGTGTGCAATCCCCGCTTTTATAGGGATTGGAATTTCGTTTTCTTCATTAATCCAATCAATAAATTCTTTCATCAAAATCGGAACATCTTTTGCCTCGGGCGGCATATATACAATTCTTCCCGAAAGCGAGTCCGTTATGACGTTTTGAGCTTCCCGATACGGAGTCGGTTTAACCGTTTTTCGACCTCCGCCTTCAACGTAGGCGTGGAGCTTTTTTATATCGGTTTCGCTGATTGATGACTTTCGTTTGGCAAGTTTGTCCATAAAATCAAGTGCCATATAGTAACCTTTGATTTCTTTTTCGTCCCGTACTCTTGCTTTTAATTTAATATTTTTTTTGCTCAAAATGTCGCTGACTTCTTCCTGCGACAACCTGTTCCCTTCAATTTGGGTTGAGTAGTGAACGCTCGAGAGCCTTGCGCTACGCCTCAAAGACGTCAGTAATTGCGGGTTAATCGGTAACCCCTTGATGTTTTCCTTGACATGCTCGATTTTCAATAAATTGTTTGTGATTGTATTGGTAAGTGTATAATTCGGAGAAAATTTTGCCATCTTTTTGCCACCTTTTTGCCATGAAATTGCCGGCTCTTTGCCACCATTTTACCACAAAACTGCCGTAAATGGAAGGTTTTTTTGTAAAAATTTTTCTCTTCGATTACTCCAAAACCTTGCCGTGCAAGTCTGTTCCGCCTGTTTTTATGAGCGAGAATTTGTCCGCAATTTTTTCAACGGATTTTGCCGTGTGGAATTTTATTATTCCACGGTGTCTTTTGTATGGATAATAAACTTCCAAACCGTCCAAGCCGTATGAGATGAGTTTGTTTACGAAATTTTCCATGCTTAATGCCCAACAGCACGCAGGGTGTGCCAAAACCGCTATCCCGCCCGCATTATGGATTGCCGAGATAAGTTTTTTTATATCCCGTTTTGAAAAAATTCTCACGATGTCCCACTCGGTTTCCCGTTTGGATTTTGCACAAAAACTCTGCAACTCCTTATTGTTAACGTCAATCCCGTAACATAAAAGGTGCATAAACACATACCCGCACCACACGTCAAACTCGATTGCGGGAAGGA
>CAMAML010000042.1 GCA_945836835.1 uncultured cyanobacterium
CTTCACTATTCCACTAACCACATTTCAAAACTTGAATCCGCAAGGACGAACCCCTCGTTTGAACTGTTATTCGCAATTTCCAAGGCTCTTGACGTCGAATTGAAAGAAATTTTTAATTTTGACGAGTTTTTACCACGAAAAAATATTGAACGGGAATTCGAACAACTTCTCAAAACTTCCGACACGGAAAAAATTCAGCTTGCGTATAAAATATTTCGCTCGATTAACGATTGATGTCTGACAAAATTCCTTGAGCAACACAATACGCTGTCGACCAGCAGTTTTGGAGGTTAAACCCTCCGCAAAATCCGTCTATATCAAGCACTTCACCGCAAAAATACACCCCGCTTGCAAGTTTTGACTCCAAAGTTTTCGGGTTAACTTCTCTCAAATCGACCCCGCCCGCAGTTACCGTTTCCCCACCTTTTGAGGTCGAAACCACAGTCAACTTAAACGAATGTAACCGTTCCAAAATCTCGTCACGGATTTTGCCGTTAATTTGGTGAGATTTTGTGTCAGGGTTAACCAAAACTGACCCTAAAACATACTCCGCCAAGGATTTTGGGATATGTTCGGACAGTAAATTTTTAACGGATTTATGCGGATTTGAGTTCAGTTCCGTTTGAAAATCGAACCCTTTACACATATCAAGCGTAATTTCGTACGGAAAGTTGTCCCTTGCCTTAATCGAGGAAACCTTGTAAATCAAAGGTCCTGACACTCCCTCGTGGGTAAAAAGCACGTCTCCCGAGCCATACTCGGATTTTACGTCTCTAATTGCTACCCCTGCAAGCGATTTAAAATTTTCCATTGTTCTGAGCGAAGTCAATGCGGGCTTTGGTGCAACGATATTATGCCCTAAAAACTTTGCACAATCGTAACCGTTATGTCCGCCTATAGCAATAACCACCCTGTCAAACCGGTAACTTCCCTTATCTGTCACGACCGTAAGCGGGGAAGTATTCACCCTCAACGCCCGTTCTTTCTTAAACCGAACGGGAGGCAGGTTTTTTATCAGGCTCTCTCGAACCTCTTTTGCACTGTCGGATTTCGGAAAAATCCGCATATCCTCTTGTGTATAAGTTTTTACCCCCAATTTTTCAAAAAAGTCAAGCGTATCTGTGGTAGAGAACCTCGAAAAGACGGAGTATAAAAACTTTTCGCCTCTGGGGTAATTCTTTGCCAATTCCCTAAAATCAAATTCGGCGTGGGCAAGGTTACACCGCCCGCCTCCTGTCGGAAGGATTGTTCTTAACGGGCTTGAGTAGTCAAAAACCGTTACGTCGCACATGTTTTGCAACCAATACGCACACGCACATCCGCTCGGACCGCCCCCGATAATTCCGACCCTAAAAGTCAACTCTTGTGCCATATAAAAATACCATTTCGGGGTTTTCCAAATCCTCGTGTAATTGGGTTATCGTCTTGTGCAGAACGGGATGTTCAAAATCGGGTATCAACTCGAGCATCGGAACGAGCGTGAACGCCCTCAGGTGCAAAAACTTGTGCGGGATAGTCAAATTTTCTTCGTTGATAATCTCGTTTCCGTAAAAAAGAATGTCTATGTCAATGGTTCTGTCTGTATAGATTTCCGAGGAGTGCGGTTTTCTGCCCAACTGTGTCTCTATCCGCTGACACTCCTCAAGCAGGCGAGAGGGCGACAACGAAGTCTTAATCTCGATAACCGCATTCACGAACCACGTTTTGGTGTTCATTCCCCACGGCTCGGTTTCGTAGAAGGCGGAAGTTCTGATGACCGAAATTCCTTCACACATGCCAAGCAGGCTCGTCGCCTGCTGGACGTAGCCTATTCTGTCACCGTAATTTGAACCTAAACTCAAGTAAACTATTGCCATACACCTATTGTAAAGGCTTGCCCCGAAATTGTCAATATGCAAATAAAAAATTTAGTGACTAAGTTTTTACGGGAAATTGGGCATCGTAGGATGTACAAAACCTCGAAGCGTGGAGAACCTTGTGTCCCTTCGTCTCCACACAAGAGCGGACTACGTCCGCCCCTCTCCCTGCGAAGAGGGGTAATTTGCAGGCTTTTTTCGCTACTTCCCTGTTTTTGCGAACCTGTCCGCCGTAAAGGTCGAAATTACGGGGATAAAAAGGTAGTAAATCGTACCTAAAATAAGGGTCGGACGGGCAACTCCAATTCCGTGGAGGTATTTGTCGAGTTTTGGCGAATTTGCGTTTACCCGTTTAAAATTTTCGATAAATTTTTCGGTCGGTTTTTTCAGCAGTACGTGCAGTCCATACCCCGCAGAAATGCTCAGTCCCGTTGCGATTGCGGAGTTGTATATAAGCGGTTTTTTGCGTTCTTCTTCAATTTTTTTATTGTGTTGTACGTTCCAAATGAAGGCACCCGTTGCGAACACGTCCGTTAGCGAGAGGATATGCTGTTCAAAATTAGTGTCGGCAAATTTTTCGGACAATTTTTTGACAAATTTTGTGTCGATAATTTTCCCGATGAGTTTGGATATTTTTTCTGTTCCCGTTTGGTACAAATTCCCCGTAAACGAGGTTTTTGGCTTGTCTTGAGCCAGGGGGGGGGATGAGTGGGCTGTTTGAGCGGGAGCGGCGGACTTGTCGGGGAAGATTTTTTTCATTAAAGGCGGGATAAAATTACAGGTGAGCCAAGATTTCGGAAGCACAAGCAACAACCCTAATCCGAGCTTAAACAGCTGGGTTGCAAAATTGTAGCGGGAAGATTTTGCAAGCGATTTTTCACCGTTTTTGAGTGCGTCTATTGTTTTGGGGTTAAGAAATTTTTCGGGGTTTTCGTCTATGTTTTTGACGGATTTTGCAATGGGCAAAGAGGCGAAAAGCATCAGTCCGTAGCCGACAAGGGATGATGAAAGCGCTTTCATGCAGGCGTATTTTTTGTTTCGCTCATCGGTTTTCGGGGTCGCCAAAATTGCACCTAATCGAGCTGTCGCAAAGGTTGCCGAGGCGGTTGCCACAAACAGTGAACTGTTATCTGAGGCAAACTCTAATCCGCGTTTTAAAATTTTGCTATTGTAAATCGACTGTATTTTCATTACAATATATTATACAATGCTGATTACGAATTTAATACATATTGTTAAGCGGGAATTTGAGAACTTTAATAAACTTGAGGGAACGGTTACCGCTGTCATAATTTTTTTCATTCTGACAAACGCACTCGTTGTGCGTGATAATCCGTTTGCGGTGTCGGCGTCGGTGTTCGGGATTTTGTACACGATTATGGCGGGCAAGGGCAAAGTTTCCTGTTATATTTTCGGGATAATCGGGGCGATAAGTTATGCGTATTTGTCCTTTAAAAACGCTTTGTGGGGTAGCTTTCTTTTGTCTGCGGGGTACTATGTGCCGATGGATGTTTGGGGATTTTTCAAGTGGAAAAAGCACCTGAAAAAAGAGAAAGCCGAGATTATCAAAACAAGTTTGAACTTGAAAGAACGAGCGGTACTGGTTGCGGTTGCGGTTTTAGGGTCGGGCGTTTCGGCGTTAGTTCTTGCAAAATTTCACGACAACAACCCGATTGCTGACGGGGTTATAACGTTTTTGTCGATTTTGGGAATGTATCTCACCGTGAAACGCTGTATTGAACAGTGGATAATCTGGATTATCGTAAACGGAACGGCATGTGTCATGTGGATTTTGTTGATAATTCACGGCTCCAAGGCATATTCGACCGTGATTATGTGGGCGGTGTACCTTGTTTTGGGGTTCTATTTTTATTCGGAGTGGCACAAAGAGCTTGGCAAAACGGTTGACAAAGATTGAATGCTGTTTCCAAGGACTTTCATCTACCCCGACAATAGAAAATATTTAGGTAATTTTAATCACCCAGGCACAACGCGTAGTACGCTTTGTAACGGTAGTCGCCGTAGTAGTGCGAGAGGGAGGAAGGGCCGAAGTACCGTCCGTACGCGGTCGCTGCGGAACCCTCACGGCTCGACCAATAGAGGCCACTAAAGGTTGAGACCGGTGAAGAATATTCTTTATCTGAAGGAGGGAACTTACAGCTCATGTATGTATATGTGTCACAGGTTGATTGGTTAAATGCAACATCCTCGGTTGTATCAATCGGCACGCCAAATTGTAGGGTTGCGATTTGGGCTAAGGTTGCCAGACTTGGTAAGTGTAGACCGAGGTCATGGCATGCGTTTACGGCTCCTGCCCACATATCTTCATCCTGTCTTTGGTTACTGCCACTGTCAACACCGTTGTAACAGTTCGTTATACCGAGTTCATTTTTGTATTTGGTACATTCGGCTTGTGTTAGTGGAGCGTAGGTATCTCCGAGGTCGACCATGCCAAGTAGTGAGTTCATTGTACGGACGTCGGTGCCAAGTTTATTTGGTCCTTTGGCGCCGTTTATGTCAAAGACCATGCTGACACAACCTGCCGTGGCATTTGTTTCGGGCTTGCCGTCAACTACCGACCACGTGTATTGTTTTGTCTCGTCTAACGCTTGACATTCTTTTCCGTAGGTTAAAATAATCGGCGTTCCGTCACCTGTCACAATCCCGACTGTATCCATGCCCCCCGAGTTAAACTGTAACGCCTCAAGGTTTTTACCCGTTGTTAACTCTGCGACAGTGTAGGTTTTTGAGCCGTTAAGGTTTGAAAAACTCTCTCCGCCCCAGCATTCGCCAAGGTGGTCCTTGTCACATATTTTTGCTATGCTCAAGTGGTTTTTGAGTTCGTTTACAAAGTCCATGGTCGTGTTATACCGCCCGATTTTGCCGAGGCTGTTCATCTTGTCCGTTGCTTTTGTGAATTTATATTTAACAGTCCTAACCTGTTCTTTCCTCACCCTTTCCTGAATATTCGTGACTAATGTCGGCATTGTCACCGCCGCCACAACGCCGATAACGCCAAGGGTGATTAGAACCTCCGCAAGAGTAAAGCCTTTTTTTATGATTTGAAAAGACATGTTTTTCGAGGCATGGAGAACCTTGTGTCCCTTCGTCTCCACACAAGAGTAGCCTTCGGCTACCCCTTCGTCTCCGTACAAGAGTGGACTATGTCCACCCCTTTTCTTTTTGTTGTTTCCATGCTTTCCATGCCTTGAAAAAGTATACCTCATGTACGCAAAAACCTCCTTTATTAAAATATATTGCAATTTTAAACATCTATATATGTTATTTTAACATGTATAAATGTATTTTACAACCCTTTGGTTTGAAATTGTTACAATAAAGCTATGATTAAAAACAGATTATCAATAATTCTTGGCGAACAGAGGATCCGTATTTCTGAATTGGCTCGGATGACGGGGATAAGCCAGAATGCTTTAAACAAAATTTATCATAACAAAACAAAGGGTATCGACTTTGACACGCTTAACAAGATTTGCAATGCATTGGGAAGGAATTCGCAGGAAATTTTCGAGTACACTCCGGACTAATTTTCTTATGGCGTCATAACCCGCTTTTGTTTATGCTTTTTCCGTTTCTTCGGAACGGTTATTTCCGGTACATATTTTTATTGGACAGCAGCGCCTTACAAAAGAATTGGGTCGTAACACTACACAAAAGCGGGCTGCGTTCGCCGTTTCACGCTCAAAAGGATCTTTGTTGTGAACGAAAATACTCTTCAAGCCCGTCCGCTACGGATTTTGCAAGCTGTTTTTGGACTTTTTTATTTAACAGTTTGGCATTATCTTCGGGGTTAACCATATACCCCGCCTCGATTAGCAGGCTGAGAGCTTGCGTGTTCCTTACGACATAAAAACTCGCCTGAATAAGCCCGTTGTTTTCAAGCGGAAGTTTTGATTGCATATTGTGCAAAATGTATTCCCCCAAAGGTTTTGCCTCGGGGTAGTAGTAATAAACCCCAAAGCCTCGGCTTTTTTCGGGATCTCCGTTGTCGGGGATTGAGTTGCCGTGTAGGCTTATAAATACCGCACTCTCACTGTCGTTTGCAACTTTTACCCGCTCCGCTAAACTCATATCCCTGTCGTCAGACCTTGTCATAACGACTTTTGCACCTTTAGAGTTTAACACCCTCTCAAGTTTTTTTGCGTTTGTGAGGTTCAAATCTTTCTCCTTGTTGCCCAAGCACCCAACCGCCCCGAGTTCAGACCCGCCATGCCCTGCGTCAATCGTCACAACAACGTTTTTGAGCGGTTTTTTCGGGTTAATTTTTAAGGGTTTTCGGATTTTTACATGTAAATCTTCCCCGACGTATTCCGCCCCGTAGCCGACCAAATTCCGACCTCCCGTCGCAAGTTTTGTCGGAAAATCGTAGAAATAAACGTTTTCCGCCTCGCCCGAAACGTTGTAGAGTTTTATCTCCAAACTTTGGTTTTCGCCTTCTCGAATTTCCCAAGGTATCCTTCGGTTGAGGTGAAAAATGAACGTAAAATAATCATCCCCGTCAATATAGTCGTATCCGTAAAAATCCGCAAGAGACGTGCCGTTCGGGGTAATTTCCACCGAGTTTTTGTCGACCCAACCGACCGAGTTTTCGCCCAAAATCACCCGATAAAACCCGTTCTGTTCCCCGTCCGTAACAAGCAAAGTCCCCGCCTGCAAGTGTGAAACCCTGTTAATCCCTCCGTCAATCGGGGTACTCCTGAGCGGAGTGTTGTCCGCCGAAATTTTTCCGTATTTTAGATTGTCAAACTCCACAAAACGGTTTTCGACAGCAGAACTTGCCGTCGCTTTTGGGCGTGTGATAACGTATCTCAAAACCTCGTCGTCCGATTTAAGCTCAAAAATATTCTCCCCCTCGTCTAACTTCACCGACCTTGCAAACCCGCCCGACTTGTCGACCTGAACCTCCGCCCCGTTTATGGTCAAAGTTTTTTTTACGTCCGCCGAACCCGCAAAAAAAGTTTTTGGGGAATTTATCGTAACGGTTTGAGTTTTGGGGTACACAACGTCGAGTGCAAAACAAGGTGCAACAGACGCAAAAGTCAAAAAAGCCAACATCGCAAGCGATTTTTTCATTACCCCTCCCTAAAGATTTTTGATGATTTCGTCCGTAAATTCGGTTGTCGAAAGGTTCCCGCCCAAATCCGCCGTCATTTTGCCCGAGTTCAGGGTTTTATGCAACGCCTCCTCAATCCTTGCGGCATAACCGTTTTCCCCGATATACCTCAACATCTCAACGGCTGACAGCAAAAGTGCCGTCGGGTTCGCCTTGTTTTGTCCTTTAATGTCGGGAGCAGAGCCGTGGACGGGTTCAAACACCGCACAATCTTCCCCAATATTTGCCCCCTGAGCAATCCCCAATCCGCCGATTAACCCCGCACAAAGGTCTGACACAATGTCCCCGTACAAGTTCGGCAATACCAAAACGTCAAATTGCTTCGGGTTTTGGACAAGTTGCATGCACAAATTGTCAACCAAAATTTCACGTTGATTTATGTTCGGGTAATCCTTTGCAACCTCTCTATATGTATCCAAAAATAAACCGTCGGAAAGTTTCATAATGTTTGCTTTTGTCACCACGCAAACTTCGCCCCGATTGTTTTTTACCGCATAATCAAACGCAAACCGACAAATCCGCTCGCTTGCTTTTCGAGTAATGATTTTTATGCTTTCCGCCGTATCTTCATCAACCTGCCGTTCAATCCCGGCATACAAATCTTCCGTATTTTCACGCACAACAACAATATCAACCCCGTCAAACCGAGTTTTTACGCCCGCCAAATTCTTGCAGGGTCTGAGGTTTGCGAACAAATCCAACGACTTTCTTAACTGAACGTTCACCGACCGAAACCCTTTTCCGATAGGGGTTGTGACGGGAGCTTTCAGTGCGATTTTATTCTTTTTTATTGAGTTCAAAACCCTCTCGGGTAAAGGTGTTCCCTCCGCCTCGATAACGTCCGAGCCTGCGGTCTGAACGTCCCAGTCGATTTTTAAACCGCTTGCCTCGATAATTTTTACAACCGCCTCGGAAATCTCGGGACCAATTCCGTCCCCGTTAATAAGAGTAATCGTTCGCATCTAATCATCCCCTTTTACAATGTGCAAACTCCGCACAAACTCCTT
Source organism: uncultured cyanobacterium (assembly GCA_945836835.1). Classification (GTDB taxonomy): domain Bacteria; phylum Cyanobacteriota; class Vampirovibrionia; order Gastranaerophilales; family Gastranaerophilaceae; genus UBA1221. Next base: position 7,998 of record CAMAML010000042.1, read on the forward strand.
GTAAAACCCGCAACGAGTGACAATCAGGCTGTCCTCCAAAAACACGTCCCCCTCAATCAGAGCAGAAATCAAAGGACAATCAAAAGTTTTGACGTAGTTTTCGCAGGAATTGCAAAGGTCGTCATCCTCTATGAAAATTTTGTCACC
>CAMAML010000043.1 GCA_945836835.1 uncultured cyanobacterium
AGGATTGGTTTATAAGGCGAGCGGAAATCAACAGGACGCAAACTATTATTTCAAGCAAAGCCTTAAGCTCAATCCGGACTACGAACTTGCAAAAAAGGAATTGGGAATACACATATGAAACAAAACATTCTGATAGTGGAAGATCATGAACTCACAAGGTTTGGCTTAAAAACGGCGTTTGAAGGGGTCGACTTTGTCGAGTCGATTTACGAGGCAGAGTCCGCCGAAGTTGCGATTGATATTTTCAACAAGAACCATATCGACATAGTAATTATGGATCTTGGCTTGCCTAATATGAACGGAATTGAGGCGACAAGGGCTATTCGTTCAACCAACAAGGACGCAAAAATTATCATCCTGACGTCGCATAACGAAGAAAAAGAGGTTTTGAACAGCTTAAAAGCGGGGGCAAACGCTTACTGCTCAAAAGAAATTAACCTCCAAAGGCTTATACAGGTCGTGCAGTCGGTTGCCGACGGTGCGGCATGGTTTGACCCGAGTATAGCCCACATCGTGCTTAAGGCGACGACAAATTCCCCCGAGCTGGATGTGGAAAATAACGCAAAAGATTACGACTTGACCGCTCGAGAAACCCAGATTTTAAAACTTATGACCGAAGGTTACAGTAATATGGAAATCGCACAAATCCTTGTCATAAGCATTAACACAACAAAAGCTCACGTTGCAAATATTTTGCAAAAACTTGAAGTCGACGACAGGTTGCAGGCTGCGTTGAAGGCGTTGAAATACAAAATCGTATAAATCTCTTCGGCTTTTACCCCGAAGATTACGGAAGAATTATTTTAGAATATACATATAAAAAGGAGAAGATATTAAATGATAGATTACACAAAAGAAGAACTGGTTGAATTATTGGAAAAACACCCTGAAAGATTTAACGAATGGAAATTGGAACAGGAAGAAGTTGATTTGAGCGAAGTTGATTTTTCGTCCATGACTTTTAACGAAATCGACTTTACGGGCGTAGATTTTAATTCCAGCTCGTTTGCGGATTGCAATATTTCTTTGTGCAATTTTAACAACGCAGACTTGACGTCGGTTGACTTTACCCGTTCAAAAATCCTTGAGTGTGATTTTTCGGAAAGTTTATTGAACGGTGCAGACTGCAGCTATGCGGAAATGACTTACTGCAACTTCTCGGACGCAGATTTAGCGGGATGTATGTTCTCGGAAACAAACCTTACAAGTTCCGACTTTACCGCATCTTATAACTTGCACGCCTGCAGATTTGACGACGGTACGATTTGGCCTGATCCCGAATTTATGCCCGACGATTTTGACGCAATCTACAAAGACGATTTGTCGGCGATGAAGGATGAGGACGACTACGCTACTAATAGCGATTATTAGTCCGATTGACTTTTTAAGGATGGTAAAATGATTGAAAGATACTCAAGAGAAGAAATTAAGAATATTTGGTCGTTGAAGTCAAAGTTTCAATACTACCTGAACGTTGAACTTGCGGTAAGCGAGGCGTACGCCGAGCTTGGGCGGTTTCCGTCGGAGGAAGTCAAGAAAATGCGAGGTTTGGCAAAATTTGACCTTGCAAGAATTGACGAAATTGAACGGGAAGTCCGGCATGATGTCATCGCTTTTTTGACAAACGTCAACGAGAGTTTGGGCGAATACGCAAAATATATGCATGTCGGAATGACAAGCTCGGACGTCATCGACACGGCTTTTGCACTCCAAATTCAGGACAGCGGAAAAATTATCCTCAAAGATTTGGACGAGGTGATTTCTTCTCTGAGAAGTCTTGCCTTACAACATAAAAACACCCTTTGTATCGGGCGTTCTCACGGTATCCACGCAGAGATTATGACATTCGGCGTAAAGATTTGCTCTTGGATAGATATTCTTGAACGCCAAAGGGAAAATTTCATATCGGCGTTAGAGCAAATCCGTGTCGGGCAGGTGTCGGGACCCGTCGGGACTTATAGTAACATTTCGCCTGATGTAGAGCGGGTTGCTTGTAAAAATTTGGGGTTAAAACCCGCAAGGATTTCCACCCAGATTATCTCAAGGGATTATCACGCACATTTTATGCAGTCGCTTGCTTTGATTGCAACCGTTATCGAGCAGTTTGCAACGGAAATCAGACACCTTCAGCGTACGGAAGTTTTGGAAGTTGAAGAAGGGTTCGGCAAAAACCAAAAAGGGTCGTCGGCTATGCCGCACAAGAAGAACCCCGTTTTGAGCGAAAATCTTTGCGGGCTTGCACGTGTGGTTCGAGCGAACTCGATTGTCGCACTGGAAAATGTTCCGCTCTGGCATGAACGTGACATTTCGCACAGTTCAGCGGAAAGGATAATTTTCCCCGACAGTTTTACACTCGTGGACTTTATGCTTTCAAGGTTCAATTCCGTTGTTCAAAATCTGGTTGTTCACGAGGGGAATATGCTAGAGAATACCGAAAAATTTGGCGGAATTGTTTTTTCACAAAAAGTGCTTTTGTCCCTTGTTGAAAAAGGTTTGACACGGGAAGAGGCGTATCGGATTGTGCAGAGAAACGCACTTGATGCGTTTGAGAATAAGGGGGATTTTAAGCGAAACCTTTTGAACGATACGGAAGTAACCTCACGCCTCACTCCTGACGAGATAGAGAAGATTTTTGATAAACAGGATTTTACGAAAAATATCTCGACAATTTACGAGCGGTTTCTGTAGTTTGTATGTTCATTTTGTTGTAACGGGAGAGCCTATTATCCGTAACTTTTACTCTATCATTACGGTGGAGGGTAGTGGCAGTTACTTTGTCGTGTTCAATGAAAACGTTGAACACGACCTTTACCCGACTTTGTAATTGTAACGAAATGTAAATGCAAGTTTAAAATGGCTGAAACCTAGTTATAATGCCCTATATGATATGATATGATATGGTGTGGCAAATTATAAAATTTTGTGTTTTTCTTATTAATATAGGGCATTTACATAGGAGTTAAACGAATGATAGAAGTTACAAATACTACCCCAATACAGAAAGTGATAGTTCCAAAAGATGAGGTATCATCACTAAAACCTGAGTATGATAACAAGCCATCAGAAGATAAAGTCCTAAAAAAAGCTACTATAGCCGCACTTGGAGCTACGGCACTGACTGCTGTTATTATTGCCGGAATAGCACTTAAAGGGAACTTCAACAAAAATAATTTAAAACTTCTGAACAAATTGGACGAGGAAGGACATTCAATAAAATGGGTTAATTTCAGGGAACTCGATGGTCTTGTTGAGGTGTTGAAGAAAGCCGGTCGTAATGTTGATACGAATGGATGTGGTTCTGTACTTACTGTAAAAGATTATGATATTCTAATAAAGGATTTTACAAAGAAAGGCGGTTCGTATTTTGAACGTCAGGTTAAGGTAAAAAAAGAGATTAGCGAATTAGAGGCTGGCATAAGAAAAAGGCTCTCTGAACTTAGTGATGATCCTGCATGGTGTTATTTGCAACAAAGATATAGTGAGTTATCTGAACGTTATAATAAGGGTGACGACAGAGAAGTCTCTATTATAATTCAGATGTTTAGAAAGAAGTATGCTAATGAGAAGCCGATAGCAGATTATACTATTAAAGATATTAAGGACGATTGTTATTATTATACCAGTATTAATGCACCTGAGCCGTACAATAGTCCGTATTCTTACAACGTGTTTCCAGATAGAGATCTAAAATTAGAAGATTTTGCCACAGAGCCCAAGGAGAAAATATTATCTAAACAAGACTTTTTGAACGCTTGTGAAAGGCTGGTTAGACAGTTACGAGAACAGAAAGAGGCTGCACAGATCCTAACAAACAAGATGAAATATGGTTGTTAGATATAAATAATAATGGCAAAATAAGAAATTAAGGCTGCGGTAAATCATAGATTTACCGTAGCCTTAAAAGTATAATTTGAAATTTGCAATGTCGGGTTCAACATTTTCATTGAACCCGACATTCAACTTAATACCGCTATTTGGGCATAGTGTCAATTCTAAAATTCACATAAAAACTTAGCCACCAGATATTCAACAAGCTACAAGCTCTTTTACTTCTCTGCGTTTGACCTTTCTCGTGGTCGTTCTCGGCAAACCTTCCCGTCTTATGATGATATTCGACGGGCGTTTATAAGGCGTCAGGCGTTGAAGCAAAACTTTCAAGTCCTTTCGTACCAAATCTTCAACCTCTTGCTCGGAATATTCTTCATAAAGGGTATTTTGTGGCACAACGACCGCAACAACTTCTTCCGTGTTGTCCTTTGCTCCGAACGTTCTCGACTGCCCGATAACACAGACTTCCGCCAAATACTCGCTCTTTTCCAATACGGACTCGACTTCCTCAGGGAACACCTTCTTTCCGCCCGAAAGGACTATCATATTCTTAATCCTACCCGTGATGTACAAATATCTGTTCTTTTCAATTTTTGCAATGTCGCCCGTATGCAACCACCCGTCCTCGGTAAAGGCTTGTGCCGTCAATTCAGGCTGATTGTAGTACCCTTTCATAACCGAAGGTCCTTTTAACTGCAATTCCCCGGTCTTTTCATCAATCCGTGCATCAAACTGCGGCATAACGGGACCAACCGACGAGAAATCTCTGTATCTTTTGACGTTAAACGATACGACAGGGCTGGTTTCAGACAGTCCGTAGCCTTGAAATACTCTAATCCCGACCCGTTCAAAAAATCTTGCAACAGGCAAGTCCAAAGGCGCACCGCCCGACAAACAGCCGATAAATTTCCCGCCAAACTGCTCGTGAATATCTCTGAATAAAAATTTCTTGACCCGATATGACGGCAAAAATTTCGCTAAATGGTACAAAAATTTGAACTTATACTGACTAATCGTCGAAGATTTTTTGAGGTTAGCCTCAATCGTGGTTTTGAGCAACCTTAGAAATGCAGGGACAACAATCATAAATTCAATCTGCTTTTCTCTCATAATGCTCAAAATATCCTTCGGCTTAAGGCTTTGGGTATAATAAACCGAAAATCCCATGTGTAAAAACGTCGAAAATCCGACCGTCAATTCAAACAAATGGTTCATCGGCAAAATCGAAAGCGTCTTGACGTTTCTGTCCGGCAGAACCTCCTGAAACGCATTTTTCACGTCCTTTAACTGAGCTACAATATTTTTGAAAGTAATTTCAACCCCCTTAGGCGCTCCCGTCGTCCCCGAGGTATAAATAATCAGTGCAGTGGACTTTGAACTTCTGAACCGCCATTTCGCGTTGTAGTTATCGGGAAGTTCATAGATATTCTTAATCCCGTCGTTGTGGCAATTTTCGTCAATCACGATAATATGCTTGATTGAAGGAACTTCCTTTTGCAAATTCAATGCCATATCCAAATAGTGTTGCGAAACGAGCATAACCGTCGGCAAGCACGAAGACAAAATCGACGAAAGCTCGTATTTGGTGAGTTTTACGTCCAACGGAACGGTTATCAGCCCCGAGATAATCGAGCCAAAAAGGCATGCTCCGTATTCGGGCTTGGACTCCGACAGTATCGCCAAACGTTCGCCCTTCGGGATTTCCAAATCATATACAAGGTGGTGTGCAAGTTTCTTTGCCAAAAGGCTCACCCCCTTGTACGTGAACTCTTGCCACCCGTAAGTTCCCTTCATCCCGAGTGCAATTCTTTCGCCAAAATCCTCCGTTTGAATTTCCAATAAGGCCAAAACATTTTCTTCCTTAATTCCCATTTCCTTAACTCCTAATCAACACTATTTCGTATAATTATTTTACAACATTTATGTTAAATGTCAAAATATTTTTTCTGCTTAATAATTTGAAACGTTATTTTGAGCAAAAGCCCCGAAAATATTGAATTTACGGGGCTTTTATTGTAGTAATTTTTCTTTGCTCGGGTTTCCGTTCTAGCCGTTAATTTGGCTCATAACTTCTTCCGCAAAGTTTTCCTGTTTCTTTTCCAAGCCTTCGCCAAGAACAAATCTTGTGAACGCTTTGATTTCCATTTTACCTTCAAGCAACTGCTGAACGGTAATATCAGGATTTTTGATGAACGGTTGTTCGAGCAAACATCTGCTTGCCATCAATTTGTTTACACGACCTTCAACAATTTTAGCTCTGATTGCTTCAGGTTTCTTCAACAAATCTTCTTTACCCATTTCAACTTCGGTTTCGTGGTCGATAACCGATTGAGGAATTTCGTTTCTCGAGATAAATTCAGGAGCCGAAGATGCGATGTGCAAACATACGTCGTTCATCAATTCTTCATCTTTTTTGTCGGTTTGGATAAGAACACCGATCTTGCCGTTGTGGATGTAAGATGCGGTGTTACCTTCGTAACGAACAAACCTTCTGAAGGTGATTTTTTCGCCGATTGATGCGATTTTTTCCTTGATAACGTCTGCTACCACCTTGCCGCAATCAGGGCAAACCGTGTTCAAGAAAGCGTCGACGTCGGCAGGGTTTAAGCTTGCAACAGCTTTTGCCGAACTGTTTGTCAATTCTTTGAACTCATCGTTCTTTGCGACAAAGTCGGTTTCGCAGTTCATTTCAACCATAGCACCGCAGTCGTCCAAGATAGCGGACGCAACCAAACCCTCGGCTGCAATTCTGCCCATTTTCTTGTCTGCCGATGCCATACCTTTTTGGCGAAGAACTTCCATGGCTTTTTCCATATCGCCGTCTGCTTCAACCAATGCTTTTTTGGAATCCATCATTCCCGCACCGGTCTTGTCACGAAGTTCTTTTACCATTTGAGCTGTAATATTCATTAATAATTCTCCTTATAACGATTATTTCAGTATCTTATACCTCAGTTGTTTCTTCGGCTTTAACTTCTTCAACCGCAACGCCTGCGTCCTCTGCCTTGATTTCTTCAATCTTGGCTTTTTGGTTAGCGTTGTTTTCTTTCAACTGTTTTCCTTCCAAAACGGCGTCAGCCAATTTTGAAGAAATAAGTTTGATAGAACGAATTGCGTCGTCATTGCCCGGAATGATGTAGTTGATACCGTCCGGATTAGCGTTTGTATCAGCCAAACAAACAACAGGGATACCCAATTTGTTTGCTTCTTTGATTGCAATAAGTTCTTTGCCTTGGTCAATAACGAAGATAATGTCAGGCAAACCTCTCATTTCCTTGATACCGCCCAAAGTTTTGCTCAATTTTGCGATCTGTCTGTTAAGTTGAGCGACTTCTTTTTTAGGAAGTTTTTCGGCGTGCCCCGAGTTCATAAATTCTTCCAATTCTTTCAACTTGTTAACACGACCTCTGATGGTTTCGTAGTTTGTAAGCATACCGCCCAACCATCTTCTGTTAATATAGTAAGCACCTGCTCTGGTTGCTTCTTCGGCAACGACTTCAGCAGCCTGTTTTTTCGTACCTACGAACAAGACGTTTTTGTTACGAGCCGCGAAATCTCTTACGATTGCATATGCTTCGTCAAGCAAGTCGGTGGTTTTACGCAAATCGATAACGTAAATACCGTTTCTTGCACCGTAAATATACGGTTTCATTTTAGGGTTCCATCTTTGTGTTTGGTGTCCGAAGTGAACACCTGCTTCCAAAAGTTCAATCATTGATGCTACCGGCATCTTTTTTCTCCTTTTACTTGTGTTGTACTACGGGCTAATTCGTTCCATCCCGTCTCCAAGGTCAAATATTCCATCCGTTTTTTCCTCGGCTTAGTCAATTTCGGGACTAGGGTAAACCTATCAAACATAATTAACCGACAATAAAATACCATGAACATGTCTTTTTTGCAAACAAATATTTCGATTTATTACGAAGTCAATGGGGGATCAGGGGTAAGCAGTTGAAAAACCGATAAGCGGGGTTGCAAAACAGAAAAAATATGTTATACTGGGGTATAAGGAAATTTTAATGAGGAAAGAATAGATTGGCTGTTTTGGCGGGTAAGACGAAGAATTTAAACAAACGGGCGTGCTTGGAGGCCGTCACGGTGGCTTGCGGTGGCTTGTTGACGCCAGAAAATAAATCGACAATGATGTCGACAGACAGACAGACAGACAGACAGACAGACAGACAGACAGAC
>CAMAML010000044.1 GCA_945836835.1 uncultured cyanobacterium
TTGTTGCCGAAAAGTTTCAGGTAGTTCATTCCGTCGGAAACGCTTGCACGAACGTCTTTTGCAAGAAGGGCAACTTTGGAATTCATCTCGCCCAATCCTGAGGTTACGTTTTCGGAAATAGTTGCTATTTTGTTGTTCGTGGTGGAAATCGTCGCCTCAAGGGAAGATGATGCGATAAAGTTGTTTGATGCGGAAGTATTGACCGCTTCTTTTAAGTCAAGAACAACGGATTGCAGGTCGTTGTTCTTATTTGTGAAGGAGTCCGTAAACTGCTTGTAGCTTGTGGAAAGGTCTAATATTTTTTCCTGTATCGCCTCGCTGTTGCCCGTGTTTGAAACAGCCTGTTCAATGGCACTCAACCTTGAAAGAAGAACTGATTTTGTTTCGCTGTCCTGTCCTGCCGTCTCCCGAACAGCCTCTAATCCGACTTTGAGGTTGTGGGACAACAGTTTCACCTCGTCGGACAAGGTGAAAATGTCGGACGTATCCGCTAATAAACTCTGTAAATTTTCCAAATCGTCTTTTATCTCGGACAAAGTTGTGGCGTCAACACTGCTCTCTTTCTCCAAAAGATCTCTTATTTCATCGAGGGTAACTTTATCGTCTCTGACTTCCTCTATTTGGGACTTAATGTCCGCAACCAGTTTGGTTAAATCCTCTGTTTTTTTGGAGTTTTCGCTCTTTAAATCTTCAATTAATACCGATATTTCTTCTACAACGTTTTCTGCCATTTTAATTTATTCCCTTTAAAAGTAAACAACTACCCGATTTTATTTTATCAGTTTTTATAAATCTTGGCAAAATGTTAAGTAATTGTATTAAAATGTTAAGAAATGCATTATTTTTTTTAATTCAGTGCTATAATTAATCGGTAGGTAAAGGGGATTTTTATTTATGAGCCATATCGTAATAGACAAAGAAAGATGTAAAGGGTGTTACCTGTGTGTGGACGAATGCCCGAAAAAACTCTTAAAAGTCGGGGAAAGCGTAAACGAACTCGGAGTTCGCACAGTGGAATTTCACGATCCGGGGCATGAGTGTTTAGGGTGTGCAATGTGTGCAAGACGGTGTCCCGATATAGCAATAACGGAAGTTTACAGGGGATAAGAAAATGACGGAATGTATGGAAAAGACTTCAGAGAAAGTTTTGACAAAAGGAAATTATGCGATAGCAAATGCAGCGGTAAAAGCGGGTTGCGAGTGCTATTTCGGGTACCCGATTACCCCTCAGAGCGAAATCGGGGAGTTCATGAGCGGAAAAATGCAGGAGCTTAAACGGGCTTACGTATCGGCGGAAAGCGAGTTAGCCGCAATAAATATGGTTCTTGGGGCATGCTCGACTGGTGCAAAAGCCATGACATCATCTTCATCGTGTGCCGTAGCCTTGATGCAGGAAGCGTTATCTTATGCGGCGGCGGACGAATTGCCCGTGGTTTTGGTGAGCGTTATGCGAGGCGGTCCGGGGTTAGGAAATATCTATCCTTCTCAGGGGGACTATAACCAGTCGACAATCGGCGGCGGGGACGGCGATTATAAACTTATCGTGCTTGCTCCGTCAACCGTTCAGGAATGTGCCGATTTGACATATAAAGCCTTCTATCTTGCCCACAAATACAAAAACCCGACGATACTTTTGGCGGACGGTTTACTCGGGCAGATGATGGAACCCGTCGAGTTTAAGAAGTACCCGTATCCCGAAGTCGACAATTCCGACTGGGCTTTGACCGGTGCAAAAGGAAGAAGGGCAAGGGTTATCCGTTCTTATGCACCTAAAGCCGAAAATCAATGCGAATTTTTGAAACGGCTACACGCAAAATACGACCTTATCGCACAAAACGAAACCGATTGGGAAGAGATTAACACGGAAGATGCCGATATTATTTTGGTAAGTTTCGGCTCGCCCGCAAGAAATGCAAAGTCGGCGATGAGAAAAGCACGTGAAATGGGGATAAAAGTCGGCGTGCTTCGCCCGATAACTCTCTTTCCGTTCCCGTCGAAGAGGATTTCCGAGTTGGCAAATACTGCTAAAAAGTTCATCTCGGTTGAGGTTAACATGGGGCAGATGATTAGGGACGTAAAACTTGCCGTAAACGGCAGGGCCCAAGTCGAGCTTCTTAACCGTCCGGTCGGAACTCCGCCGTCGGTAGAAGAGATTGTTGAAAAGTTGAAAAAAGAAAGTGGGATTGTATAATGGCAGAATTAACACAGGTATTTAAAGTTCCCGAAAGCATAAAAAAAGGCTCAAAATTTTCGTTCTGTCCGGGCTGCGACCACGGGGTTGCCGTAAGGCTTGTGGCGGAAGTTCTCGACGAACTCGGCATCAGAGATAACTCTATTCTTGTTGCATCAATCGGGTGTTCAGTTACCCTGTACGACTTTTTGGAAGTTGACAGCTTGGAGGCTCCGCACGGAAGAGCCTTGGCGGAGGCGACGGGCATAAAAAGGGCAAGACCCGACAAGGTCGTGTTTACCTACCAGGGGGACGGCGATTTTGCCTCAATCGGGATGGCGGAGAGCTTACACTGTGCATTGAGAGGCGAAAACGTTACGGCAATTTGCATAAACAATACGACGTACGGCATGACGGGCGGACAGTTGGGACCTACAACCTTGCTGGGGCAGGTTACGACGACCTCTCCGACCGGAAGAAACATTGATTATTACGGGTATCCCGTAAAAATTGCCGAGCATATCGCACTCTGCGACGGAACGGCTTACAGTGCAAGAGTTTCACTGGACAGCGTGCCGAATATTAAGAAGGCAAAAGCGGCAATAAAGAAGGCTTTTGAAAACCAGTTGAACGGTGTCGGGTTCAGCTTTGTCGAAATCCTTTCTACCTGCCCGACAAACTGGAAAAAAACGCCGCAACAGGCTCACGCAAGGGTTCGGGAAGAGATGATGCCCGTTTACAAGCTCGGAGTGTACAAAGATATTACCGAAAACAATTAAGGAAGAGTGGAAAATGGAAAATAATTTTATAATAGCGGGTTTTGGCGGACAGGGCGTTTTGCTTGCGGGAGAAGTGCTTGCAAATTCGTTTATGCTGGACGGCAACAACGTTACGTGGTACCCGAGCTACGGTGCCGAGATGCGTGGCGGGACGGTTAACTGTGAAATCGTCATGAACGACACCGAGGACGTCAGCTCGGTTAACAAATCGGAAACGGATTATATTTTGACGCTTAATCAGGCGTCGTTTGTCAGATTTTTGCCCAAAGTCAAAAAAGGCGGCTGCATAATCGCTAATTCCACCCTTGTAGAAGAAAAAAGACCGCGTGATGATATAAAATACATCTTTGTCCCGATGACGGAACTTGCAAATGAACTTGGAAACACGAAGATGACAAACATTTTGTCCCTCGGGGTTCTTGTAAAAGCCTGCGGACTGACGAGCTTGGAAACGGTTACTCAGGCTTTAGATAAGGTTTTGCCACCTCACAGGAAAAATCTGTTGCCGATGAATATCAAGGCTCTGAATATCGGCTATGCGTATGATTTTTCTTTGGTTCGTGCATAAAATCACCTAAAAAGTCGATTTAAAAATTTAGTATAAGTATTAATCTTATAATGCGAAAACAAAAAGGATTAGTAAGGTTAAGAAAGTAATTATTTTAAAGAGGTTTTTTAATTGTGAAAAAAGAGCTGTTAAGAAAAATACACGATAAAGAGGTACAACTGGCGAAACTGGCGTCCCTTGTCGACAGGAGTTACATCTGCTCGGAGTTGTACAACAGGGTTGTTGTGGAGAAAGCCATTTTGAAAAAGCAGTATGATGATTTGTGCAGAAACAAATTTGCGGACAAAATCGTGCGACTTTTCCCCCGCAAAAAAACTCTGATATGTGACTATTTTCATGAATAGCCCGCAAACGTGAACAATTTAATACATATAAAAAATGAGGGTGTTTAAGCCCCTCATTCTTGTTTCTTTGGCGGATTGTTCAGGTTCTTGTAGAAAATATATTTTTTTATTTCATTTTCTTTTCCGGGGGTAAGCACGAAACCGTCCTCTTTAAAATTACGTTCTTCGTAAAATTTCGGTTCAAAACGGCAAATTGCAACGCCCGGAATGGTTTTTCCGTTAAGTTTTTTTTGAAGATACCTGCAATACTGTCCCGAAACCGTTGAATAATAAGGGGCTTTGTAAATATCTTTGATATAAGTCAGGTACTGGGTATCATCCCTTACCAATATGATGCTATATTTGGAAAAGTCAATTTTCCCGACATCTTCCATAGAGGCGAAATCTATGTGATAGCCTTTGGTTTCGAGCATTTTTATGAATAGCACGCTTTCTGCCGCATTGGAGAAATAGAGAATTTTTGTTTCCGGTGCATAACTTTGTATTGCCCTTGCGATTACGCAGCTCGGGTCCAAGGCTTTTGAGTTGTGCGGATATGTTTTTGAGAATACCGAGCATTGAGAAACCAGCCTAACTTCGGAGATACTTGCACCCGAGCGAAGATAGTTGACAATTCTGCCAAACGGTCTTGCCCAAATATGAGTTGAAATAAGCAGCAGTCCGAAAAGCGCAAAACAGGTTACCACAAACTTGTAGGGATTGTTTTTTCTCGTGTATGAATATGCCAAAATCGGTGCGGCGACCACGCAGAAAGAGGTCAGAAACCTTATGCTGAAAGTCATATAGACCAACTGCCACGACATAACGAGGATTGTTAACAGCAACAGTACCCCGAGCGAGAATATAAAAACTTTTTTTCGTCCATGCCTGCCAAACAACGGTCTGACAAGCGAAAGGAGCAGGCATGGCAGCAGGGTCAGGAACCCCAAAATCCCCATCCCGACGTTTGGCTCGAGTAAGGTTCTGTTTGCAACCGTCGCATCTCCGGAATTAAGCCCGTCCGGAACGGATGAGAGCGAAAGAGCGTTCAGAAGGTTGTCTCTTACGACCAAAATATGTTTGCCGAGGGTTTCGTTCCAAGTGAACCCCGAAAAATCAAAAAACATGAACATATGCTTTATAAAATAGGAACAAGTTCCCCTAAAGCCGTCCAAATTCTTATGAGAGATCGTAAAACCGCTGAGCCCGAAAATATTGCCAAATTCCAAAAAATTTAAGATGTAGTTATACGAGGAGAACAGAAGCACATTTACTGCTCCAAAGCCGATAATTTTTAAGACGGGGTTAAAAAACTTCCGTCCGTTATGAAGGTACGAAATCCACAAACACCATAACCCGACGGCGGGCAGGAGGAAAAACGAGGTCGTTTTTGTGCCGACGGCAAGTGCAAACGCCAACGAAGAAAAATAGCCGACGGCAGTCGCTCTCTTTTTTACAAACTCCCAGAACAGGTACATTCCGCTCAAGAACAACCCCGCAATTATCATATCTGTTTCCGTTCCCGAGGACAAAATCACGACCGACGGCAGGGACGCCAGGATAAACAAGACCCACAATTTTCTCTCTTCGGATAATTTCATGTTTGACATAATCCCGTAGAGCGAAAATATCGACATCATAAACCCGATAAACGAAAATGTTCCTATCCAAACGAGTTTTTTGGTTAACAGAATTACCCAAAGGTACAAAATCTCGGAATTTATAGGCATTATAATATTCCGTACATCGGCAATCACCGGATGTGAGAGGTTTTTTGAGCTTATCCACAGGGTCGATCTTAACACGTGGTATGCGTTTGCGTCTCCGCTTACCACCGGGACAATCGCCACAAGGAAAACGGAAACCGCACACATAAAAACGAATGCCCCGCCTAAGATTAGCAAATACTTATCCCTCAAAACGGCATGTTTTAGCCGTTTAAGGAATGGGCGTGCCGAAACCGAAAACTTTGGGCGTCCCGCCCTGAACCAAAAATAACCGCTAATAAGCGTCGTCAGGAAGTTCAACCCCAAAATTCCGAACGGGGTTATTGCCGAAAACAGGGATAAGATTTCTACCGTCCCGATGAGGCTCGCCCCCATGATAAGCACAAAATATAAGAAAATTTTTATAAACTCTTTTTGCTCAAATATCGACGTTACAAAAAATCCCGTCAATGCCGTCAAAAACAAAGATACGAAAAATAAAACCAATTTTACATCTCCCTAAATTTCAAATTCCCTCAACAAAATTTTACCATAAAGATAAAATTTGCACGATTGATAATTTCGCCCCGTCTCTGCAATCACGAAATAGAGCGAAATAGGCTGCAAACTATCCCTCTCCGTCGGGAGGCGGATTTTGCGTAGGCCGGAGCGAGCAGAGCGAGCGACAGGGGAGCGTGGAGCAATAATCCAAGACAAAGTCGCAGTTGTAGCCGAGGGACGAGGCGTACAAATGCGGGTGAGGATTAGACAGTCGTCTCAGTAATTTAGAAAATTTTACATTTTATAAAAATTGTCTTTTAGGCGAAATCTGAATAGAATTGCAAATATCCGCCATGTGGGTAATTGTTAGATTAACACTTATTTTATTTAATAAGAGCATAGAGAGAAATGAAACATAAATATATCTTTTTCATACTTCCAGCTATTCTTAATTCCAAAACAGACCTCATTATAGGTCTTTTCTTTATGGAACGGTAAATTTTTCAGGTTTTTCAAATTTTATTCTCCATGTGGCTAATTAAAACACGAAAAATCGTAAAAAAATAAAAAAATAAAAACGCCTTCCCGAGGATGAGAAGGCTTAAGAATGAATAGTTATAATATAAAATATAAAAATAATGTTTTGCAAAACTTTTTAATCACCTAGGCACAATGCGTAGTCGCCGATATAACGGTAGTAGTTGCCGTAGTACGAGGTGGAATAGTTGAAGCCCCGCCTGTACGCACTAGCGGCGGAACCCTCCCGGCTCGACCAATAGAAACCACTACTAAAGGTTGAGACCGGTGAAGAGTATTCTTCGTTTGAGGGTTTGGTTTTGCAGTGGTAAGATCCTGTGTAGGTGTTACAATCCGCAAGGAAGTCCACATCTTCGTAAACGTCAATCGGCACGCCGAATTGTAGTGTTGCGATTTGGGCTAAGGTCTCCATGCTTGGTAGGTGTAGCCCAAGGTCGTGACATGCTTTTACGGCTCCACCCCATTTATCTTCATCCTGCCTATTGTTACTGCCACCGTCACTACCGTCGTAACAGTTATTTATACCAAGCTCATTTTTGTGTTTAAGACACTCGGCTTGCGTTAGTGCGGGGTAGGTATTCCCGAGGTAAACCATGCCAAGTAGTGAGTTCATGGTTCTGACGTCGGTGCCGAGTTTGTTCGGTCCTTTTTTACCGTTTATGTCAAAGACCATGCTCACGCACCCTGCCGTGGCATTGGTTTCAGGCTTGCCGTCCACAACAGACCAAGTGTACTGTTTAGTTTCGTCGAGTGCTTGACATTCTTTACCGTAGGTTAGGATAATCGGTGTTCCGTCACCCGTCACAATCCCGACCGTATCTGTCTTGCCCGAATTTGACTGCAACGCCTCAAGACTTTTTCCCGTTGTTAATTCGGCTACGTTATAAGTTTTCGAACCGTTGGCGTTTGTAAAACTCGTCCCGCCCCAGCATTCCCCAAGGTTGTTGCTGTCGCAGATTTTTGCGATTGTGAGGTGCTTTTTGAGTTCCTGAACAAAATCTTTTGTGCTGTCATACCGCCCGATTTTGCCCAGTGAGTTCATCTTTTCGGTCGCTTTGGTGAACTTGTATTTTACCGTGCGGACTTGTTCTTTCCTAATTTTTTCTTGAATATTCGTAACCAGTGTCGGCATTGTAACCGCCGCCACCACGCCGATTACACCTAACGTGATTAGAACCTCTGCAAGAGTAAAGGCGTCCGCCCTCTCCATACGAGAGAGGGCAGTAGTTCTTAATTCGCCAAGCATTTTTTTTATGGCGAATTTAGAACTGCGGGTGGGGGTTAACCCGTTAAGGGAAAATTTTAGTTTGTTTTCTTTTTTGTTCATTAA
>CAMAML010000045.1 GCA_945836835.1 uncultured cyanobacterium
AAATCTAAAATCATTTTCGAGCTGTTATCCGAAACGCTCAGGGAAGAACGTGAAAAGCAGGGGAAGTCGTTGCGATTGCTCGCCGACGAGTTTGACATACAAAAATCGCTCATAAGTCGGTTAGAAAACGGAGTGAATGAGCCAAAACTCATCTCGTTGTGGACTTTATGCGAGGCGTTAGGGGTTAGACCGTCGGAATTGTTAAGAAAAATTGAGGAAAAATTGCCTGCGGATTTTTCGCTTATCGAAAAATAAAAAAACGCCGAAACCCGTAAGTTTCGACGATAATACCACTAATAAAAACATAAAATATGAACTTAATACCTGACCGACTATCTTATTGCCGGTTCTTTTTCTCTCATGGGTTGAGGTTTTGCGTAATAAGACCCCGTCCCTTTAGAGCCTGACCCCGAGCGGAGTTGTTCCATATAGATTTGCCCGTTCTTTACGACTTGTTGAAGTTTTGTTAAGTCGGTCTCGAGGTTTGTTAAAACTTGTTCCGCATAGATTTCCGCACCTTCTTTGGTTTTGATTGCGTCGTCTGCAGCTTGTGAACGAATTGCGTCAGCCTCTTCCATGGCTTTGCGTTTCAATTCTTCACACTCTTCCTGAACCTGATTTCTAATTCTGATACCTTCACGTTCAACAGCTTTGATAAAATCTGCCTCACTCAATTTTCTATCCGCTTCCATCTGAGCATCGGCGACGATTTTTTCGGCTTTTTGTTGAGCTTCAATCTGAAGTTCTTCTCTGCGGCGTAAAAACGCACGTGCCTCTTGAACCTCGACCGGTAATGAGGCGTATATTCTGTCAATCAACGTCAAAATCTCATCGGGTTTTACGACCACAAACTTGTTTGGGATAATCGTAAAACTTTCGTCTATCGCCAATTCCAATAACTTTAATAAATCATATACTCCATTTTGTTGCATGTTCGTCACACATATTCCCTTTCCATGTAACTTTATTGTACAATAGTTTGAAAACGATTGTCAAATAATTTAAAAAAAAATATTGACATGTGCTTAACATTGTTTACGTTTCATCAAAATCTCATCTTTTTTCCCTCAAAAAAGCCCGTGCCTCCACAAGTTCGACGGGAAATCGGGTATACATTTCATCGACCGGAGGAAGGATTTTGCGGAGATCTATCACTGCAAACATCCCTAAAAACAAGGAAACCGAGGTATTTACGACCGCTCTCATATTGTCCGCAATCTCATAAACACTTCTAAAATCCGCCGAACCTTTATGCATTCCGTATGCGTGTGCCTCTTGGATTTCAGGCGGTATTGCTGACTCTATTTTGTCGATAATCCCCAAAATCTCTTTGGATTTTACGATTACGGAATTTCTCCAAACAAGCGGAAAACCGTTATCTAAAACCAATTCCATAGACCTTAACAAATCATAAATTTCTTCTTTTGGCATGCTAATCTTCTTCCTGTATTAACGCCGAGATTATCTGCGTTTCATCAAAAAATCGTAAACGGGCTGGGGGACAAACTTGGAAATATCCCCGCCGTTGTTGTAAATTTCCTTAATTGTGCTTGATGAGATAAAGTTATACTTAGGCTTGGTCGTGAGAAAAACGGTGCGAATATTTTCGCACAAAGCACTGTTTGCCTGAGATAGTTGAAGCTCGTATTCAAAATCCGAAACCGCCCTCAGTCCTCGTATCAAGACTTTTGCACCCGCTTTTTTGGCGTATTCTATCGTAAGCCCTTCAAAGCTGTCGACTTCGACGTTGTCAAGGTGGGTAATGCTTTCTTTTATGAGGCTAACCCTCTCCTCAACGCTCAAAAATCCTTTCTTTTGCGGGTTATTTGCCACTGCGATAATAACCTTGTCAAAAACTTCGGAACCTACTTTCAATATATGCAAATGTCCTTTGGTAATCGGGTCAAAACTTCCCGGATAAACTGCTGTTGTCATGGTTGTTTAAGTCCTTTCCATGCCCGCATTTTACCACAAAAAAACGTCAGACGCATTGTTCAAGAGCCGAAACCACGTCAAAGTCCCACTTTTGACCTGCCTCTTCTTTCATTATCGAAAGAGCCTTATCCTTGTCCATGGCTTTTCTGAAGGGTCTATCGGAGGTGAGTGCGTTATAAGCGTCCGCAACCGCAATAATCCTTGAACCAAACGGGATTGAACGCCCTTTTAAGCCTTCCGGAGTTCCCGAGCCGTCTACCCTTTCTTTCTGATAAGTTATATAAGGGACGACTTCCGAGAGGAAGTTAATGTTCATAAGGAGGTTCACCCCGACATTTGCATGTTCTTGGATTTTTTTCAACTCATCGGCATTGAGCTTTCTGTCGGCGGAAAAAATCTCTTCGGGGATAACGATTTTCCCGATATTTTGGAGAAGCCCCGCATAATATATCAAATCCGTTGTTTTTTCGTTCAAACCGAGCTGTTTGCAAATCTTTCGTGCAAGTTCTGCTGTGTTTTTGGAATGCGAAACCTTGTAATGCCCTTTTGTATCCACCGCACGAGCCAAATGTTCGACAAAATCCTGCTGATAGTCGCACAAATCACCGATTAAGGCGGTCAATTCGGCTCTTGAATGTTGTAATTCAAGGTCGGATGCGGTTTCATCTTCCGTAAGGTGAACCGTTTCGTCGATACAGCCCTGCAAAGTGAGCGAAGTTGCAAGGAGTTTTGCCATGCTCTCAAGCAAATTTATATAAGATTTTGCGATACTTTTTCTTGCACTTGTTTGAATTGCGACGACCCCGACTTTTTGGGAGTTGCAGTACATCGGAGTAGCAACGATACCGTCTTTAGCGATTGTATCACATTCGGTGAACGTTACGCTGATAATGGAGTTTTCGCTAAACTTGTAACCTTCACGAACTATACCTTCAACGGAAGTTCCCGCCAAAACAAGATCAAAATCGGGGTTTGCCAAGCCTTTTGCATAATCCGTCGTCAAATAGATGTTACACTTTTCGACTTCAAGCATTTGAACAATCGAGTGTGCGATTGCCGTATAAATTGCGTAGTCCTCTTTCTTGTCAAAATTCAGAAGGGAAAGCGTTTTATTTGAAGAATAAATCGCAACCAATTCCGACAACTGGTTTTTGAGCCTGTCTTTCTTGCCTTTTTCGTTTTGACTGATTTTCTTTGCCAAATCCTCGGAGATTAAGTGTTCCGATATAAAATCACCCAAATTCAGGGCAAAAAACTCTTCCAGCGGTTCGGAAGTTTCAAAGAACTCGTCGGATTGCCCGAACAGAGAAACACCGTTTTTTTCTTTATCGTCAGCCATTAAGTTATCCTTCTACCTGAATACTCTATACCAATTCTATACGGAAATCAAACGTAAAACTTTAATTAATTTTACAAAAATTCATACGTTTGGAGGAGAAATCAACACATATTATATAAAAAAAGAGGCTTCCGAATTTTGTTTAAAGCCTCTTTTCTTATAATGTTTTTGTTCGCAACCTACGAACTTCTGCCCGCTCTGACGCGTTCCATGATTTCCTGAAATTCTTTTTCGTCGATTGTTTCTTTCTCAAGAAGTTCACGGGAAATAGTTTCGAGCATATCTCTGTTTTCGGTAAGCAAACTTTTTGCGATGGCGTACCTGTCATCGACTATGCGTTTAATTTCGGAGTCTATTTCGTAGGCAACCTGTTCGGAATAATCCCTTTGGTGCCCGAAATCACGACCCATAAAGACGTTATCTTCGTTTTTGCCGTAAGCCATATTGCCGAGTTTTTCGGACATGCCCCAAGCCGTCACCATTTTTCGTGCCATATTTGTTACGTTAATCAAATCCTGCGACGCACCCGTCGAAACTCTGTCAACACCGTAGACGATTTCTTCTGCGGCACGACCGCCAAGGGATACCGTAATCTTTGCAAGCAATTTGGCTTTACTTACGTGAACGGATTCGTCCTTTGGTCTTGTCCAAGTGACACCTAACGCCATGCCTCTTGGGATAATCGAGACCTTATGCAACTCGTTTGCGTCTTTAAGCAGTTTGTCAATCAAAGCATGTCCGACTTCGTGATATGAAGTTAATTCTTTATCCTCGTCGGTCAGAACCTTGCTTTTCTTCTCGACACCCGCAATAACCC
The DNA here is from genome assembly GCA_945836835.1 of uncultured cyanobacterium. GTDB lineage: Bacteria > Cyanobacteriota > Vampirovibrionia > Gastranaerophilales > Gastranaerophilaceae > UBA1221. The sequence continues at coordinate 4,092 of CAMAML010000045.1, forward strand.
TGTCGATAGAGTTGTCCACATCTTCCATCGAAATTTTTGTCTTGTTGTTTCTTGCGGCAAGCAGTGCCGACTCGTTTAATAGGTTTTGCAAATCCGCACCCGTGAACCCCGGAGTCCTCTTTGCCAAAACCTTCAAATCCACGTTGCTTTCGAGCTGTTTATTTTTTGCGTGAACTTTCAATATCTCTTCTCTGCCTTTGACGTCGGGAGCGTTTATATAAATCTGTCTGTCAAACCTTCCCGGTCTCAGGAGTGCATTGTCTAAAATATCAGGTCTGTTCGTTGCGGCAATAACTATTATATTGGTGTTTTCGTCAAACCCGTCCATTTCAACGAGCAACTGGTTAAGGGTTTGTTCTCTTTCGTCATGCCCGCCACCTAAGCCCGCACCTCTCTGACGACCGACTGCATCGATTTCATCGATAAAAATTATGCACGGCTGATGTTTTTTAGCCTGCTCGAACAAATCTCTCACACGGCTTGCACCGACCCCGACGAACATTTCGACAAAATCCGAACCGCTAATCGAGAAGAACGGCACACCTGCCTCGCCTGCAACCGCCTTTGCCATTAAGGTTTTACCCGTTCCCGGAGGTCCTACGAGCAAAACGCCCTTCGGAATTCTTGCACCGAGTTTGATATATTTTTCACCGTTTTTCAAAAAGTCGACGATTTCTTCGAGTTCTTTTTTCTCTTCGTCAATGCCCGCAACGTCTTTAAACGTGGTCTTAACCTTGCTGTCAAGCATCATTTTTGCCTTGCTTTTGCCAAAGCTCATTGCCTGACTTCCGCCCGCTTGAAGGCTCTTTGCCATTACTACCAAGAATATTATGAACAACAACGGCAAAAGTATGCTCCCGAAAAGCCCGACCATCTGAGAGGACTCTGACGGTTTTTTAACCGAAAATTCCACCCCGTTTTTCTCTAACCTTGAAATCAGTGTGTCGTCATCAGGAGTCAAAACCTTGTATTGAACGACAGGTGTTTTCTTTTCCGGTGAAAGGAACGGGCTTGTAAGCTGATTTTCGGCAGGCTTGGTTTCTTCCGCCTGCGGTTGATTTTTCGGTACCGCAATGAGATAATTGTCCGCTTTTTCTACTTTTGAGAACTCGCCTTTATCAAGTTTTTCCAAAAAGTTTGAATAAGAAAGCTCTCTTGTGTCCGTCAGCGGTCCTGACATATAGACCGACGAAATGAACACCAAAGCCACGATTACCAAGATTATCCACATCCCTGCCGATTGATTTTTATTCATTTTTTCCCTCTCTCTTGTCTGTTATGTTTTAATTATACCCAAAGTGGTGATACTTTGCAAGTAATTTTTTGGACTTCGAAGCGTGGCGGATTTTCCGAAGGAAAATCCGCCACGCAAGACCTCTCAATTATTCAATTTTACACCTTTTTCCTATTGTTCAAAAGCTCTTTGGCAAGCGGTGCATTTCGGCTGTTCAACCTGCGCACACTTGTTGCACTTGTCTTTCTTAACCTTTTTACACTTGTCGACTTTCGGGCATTTACACTTTTCAACACGTTTGCACGGGTTACAGTTTTTGAACCCCGTAAACGGGTTTAAGCTGAATTTTGTGTAATTCGGACCTATCCCGACGTACGGAAGAGGGTTCAAGTCGCCCACCTCAAACGCAAACGCACCCTGTGCAGGCAGTGCCAAAAATGCCGCTATCCCTAAATACATAAGAAATTTTTTCATACTTGCAGATCTCCTTAATTTTTTTGTTTAGTATTTCGTTTCTCGAATACAGTTTAAACTTTTGCACGCAATTTACCTTAGCCAAACGACGACTTTGGGTCGGATTTTCGGTGTAAAACTTCTTTCTTATTTTTTTATGCTAAAATTGAAGTAATACGGAAAAAAGTTTTAGCCGACAAGTATAATAAGGAACGACAAATGCATAAAGTTTACATAGAGACAATGGGTTGCCAAATGAACAAATCGGACACCGAAAGAATGCTCGGGATGTTGAGTCACTTCGGTTACGAGGAAACAAAAGATCCAAAATCGGCGGATTTACTTATGGTAAACACATGTTCCATTCGCCAGCTCAGTGAGGATAAGGCTTTTAGTATGGTCGGAACTTGGGGCAAGTGGAAAAAAGAGAAAAATCCGAACTTGAAAATAGGGATTTGCGGTTGTGTTGCACAACAGAAGGCAGACGCAATTTTTAAGCGTGCAAACTATGTCGACTTTGTTCTCGGCACACATAAAATTTACTCGTTGCCCGATATTATCAAACGGATTAACAACGGGGAAAAGGTTTGCGAATGCTCGGAAACCCACCAAACCGAGGACGAAAAAGCAAAAGAGTTTCCCATTAACAGAGTAAAATCCGTGAACGCATGGATTTCTATTACGGAAGGGTGTAACAATTTCTGCACTTATTGTATCGTGCCTTATACCAGAGGTCGTGAACGCTCCCGTCGCCCCGAAATCATAATCAAGGAGGCAAAAGAGGCTCTTGCTCAAGGGTTTAAAGAAATTACGCTTCTTGGGCAGAACGTAGACAGCTATGGCAAAGATTTTAAAGACGAAAATTACCGACTTGCGGATCTACTCAAAGAGTTGAACGCACTGGACGGGAATTTCCGTATCCGATTTGTCACCTCATACCCGACGGATATTACGGACGAGCTTATCCAAACGGCAAAAGAACTCGACAAGGTTTGCGAATATTTTCACATCCCGATGCAGTCTGGCAACAGCGAGGTTTTGAAGAAAATGAACCGCCGTTATGACAGGGAAACTTACGGAAAAATCGTTGCCAAAATCAGACAATCAATCCCGGATGTGACGATTACGAGCGACTTTATCGCGGGATTTCCGGGCGAAACCGAAGAGCAGTTTGTCGATACCTTGACGGCAATAGACGAGTTTGAGCTGGATTATTCAAACACGGCGGCGTATTCGCCGAGGGAAAAAACCGTTGCGGCAAAATGGACGGACAAATTTATCCCCGAGGAAGAAAAAATCGAACGGCTTGCACGGCTGAACGAAAAAGTTCGGGAAAACTGCCTTAAATCGAACAAAAAATACGTCGGGCGGGAGCTGGAAATCCTTGTGGAAAGTTTCGAGAACCACAAGGGCAAGAATATCATCACGGGCAGAACCCGCAACAATAAACTTGTCCACGTCCCGAGCGAGACCGACCGAACGGGCGAATTTTTGACGGTCAAAATCACCGACTGCAAAACCTGGTACCTAAACGGTGAGTTGGGTTTGTAGCAGTCGGCTTGGTAAAGCCGACCTACAATTTTAACGTCATTTTAGCATTGTGGGATTTTCCATATATCGAAACATGGTGAACTGTAATTCGAGGCGTGGAAAAGTGTGTACACAACCGTCTCCGTTCAAGAGTAGCCTTCGGCAACCCCTTCGTCTCCACTAAAAAGTAACCTGTGGCTACTAGAACTTGAGCGGATAATCCTTCGGAATTTTCCAGCCGTTGAGTTGGATAAGTTTTGTACAATAAGCGGGTTCGTTAGTAGCATTAGTTCGACATCCAATACTTTCATCATCCAAAAGTTTTTCTCTGCTGCCGTCCCACCCCGACATGTATGGTTCCACCCCCTTTCCCTTATGGTATTTAAGCCAAGAATAAGTGGAGTTTGGCTCAAATAAAAAACAGAAAGAGTCAGTCCCCGTGGATTGACTTCTCTGAAGTAAATCGTCTTGATTTTTATATATTTTTAGATTTTTTTGGTTTGGATAAAATGTCCAAACGACTTTGTTTAACTGTAATAAACTCCCGTCTTCA
>CAMAML010000046.1 GCA_945836835.1 uncultured cyanobacterium
GCAGAACTTGCAAAAAGTCTCGGAAGCAGCACAAGAGTTCATAAAGAAGTTGAAGCTAAAATTCTTCCTTCAGGCAGATAAATTGTACCTTCCGTTAACCTGATTTAATTCCGAGTCGCTGACTTTGGTTTGTGCCAAAAGTTGCTGTTGTTCCTGCTCAAGTTGTTGCTGTTGTTGTTGGGCTAGTTCGTACGGATTGTAGTAGTTGTCGTAATAATCGTAACTTTGGCGGTCTCTGTTCAAAACGGTTGAAACTATCCCAAATCCCGCTGCTGCTCCTATTAGCCCTGCCGAGAGTTTGCCCCAAAAATTATTAGGGAAAAGACTTCCTCCGCCGCAATGCCCGAAATTGCCCCGACCCCAAGAGTTGCAGCCCCAATTCCAACCGCCGTGACACCCGTGACTTCCGTTTCTGAAACCTGCAATATAAGAGTCGATATGCATCCAACGAGGCGAACTCCACCCGTGCGGCCGACCTATGGTATAGCCAATTCTATCGGCTTGTTTGTATTTTTCAAAGAATTGTGTTGATGACGGTCTCATCAAAATTCTGGGGATACCCATAGTTATACCTTTCTCTTATTATTCTTATCTATATAAAGTATATAATGTGTTAATAATTGCCTTTTAAAACCCTTTGTATTAATATAACTTAACAAAAGTTAAAATCTTTGAAAAATCCTGATAATAAATTATAATTTAAGGTATGGAACTTAGCGAATTGGATACGACATATTTAGACGAATTAAAGGGTAAGGTCAGGGAAAAACTTGACCAAACCGAGCTGTACCGTTATAAGGGGACGGTTTCAAAACTTTTGGGGTTGACGGTTGAGGTAAAACTTCCGGGGCTGAAAGTCGGGGATTTGTGTTATATCGAAACGAACACGGGTGAGAAAAAGCCTGCGGAGGTTCAGGCGTTCAAGGGGGAAGTTGCACAGCTACTTTTGCTTTTGGACGGAAACGGAATAGGGCAGGGAAGTACGGTTGTAAGTACGGGACGACCGATTACAATTCCCGTCGGGGATTTCCTTTTGGGAAGGCTGATTAACCCTATGGGCGAACCTATTGACGGAAAGCCGATGGATATTTCGGGTGCGATGTGGCGTTCGATTGAGGGACCTCCTCCCGGACCGTTTGAGCGACCTATTATTACGGAGCAGTTTTCGACGGGCGTAAGGGCGATTGACGCTTGTATGACAATGGGTTGCGGACAGCGTTTGGGGTTGTTTGCGGGGTCGGGTGTCGGAAAAAGTACCCTTTTGGGTATGATTGCACGAAATTCTGATGCTGACGTTAACGTTGTTGCTCTAATCGGCGAACGCGGAAGAGAGGTAAAAGAATTTGTCGAGGACTCTTTGGGAGAAGAGGGCATGGCAAAGTCTGTGCTTGTGTGTTCGACGGGCGACCAGCCGCCTCTAATCCGTCAAAAAGCCTTGTTGACGGCTACTGCCGTTTGCGAATACTTTAGAGATCAGGGTAAAAAAGTTTTTCTTATGACGGATACGGTCACCCGTTGTGCGATGGCGGGGCGTGAAGTCGGATTGTCACTTGGTGAACCGCCGACGATGAAGGGGTATCCGCCGTCGATTTTTTCTTGGCTTCAAAAGGTTTTGGAGCGTGCGGGAAACAGCCCGAAAGGTTCGGTTACGGCACTTTATACCGTGTTAATGGAAGGGGACGACATTTCCGACCCGATTGTCGACATCGTAAGAGGGATTGTTGACGGGCATATTTTCTTGTCAAGAAAGGTTGCGGAAAGTAACCACTACCCGGCGATTGACGTTTTGGGAAGTATTTCAAGGTTGATGTCCGCTATTGCTACTCCGGAGCATAAGGAGGCTGCCGCAAAGATGCGTAAGATACTTGCTATGTACAGGGAAAATAAGGACTTGATTGATGTCGGGATGTATCAGCCCGGCTCTAACCCGAAACTCGATATAGCCATCGAGATGATGCCACAGGTTAACGCTTTCCTTCAACAGAGAACGTCCGACAGTGTTACGATGGAAACCACCATCCAAACTCTTGTCGATATGATGAGCGGGGTAGATATTTAATTTGTTGATTTTTGTGATAAAGTGGTTATGTAGCAGTGATTAGGGATAATTAGTGATGATTGAATTTTTGAAAGTTTTTTGGTCAAAGTGTACGAGTGCGTTGAAGTTGATAAATTTCCACCTGTTTTTTGAGATTTTTATGAACATTTTTGTGCTTGCGATAATCTTCAAGTTTTTAAACGTGTTTGAAAAATCCGTTCTTGACAGGATTTCGACCGAAGACAAAAAATCTCAGATGATAAGAATTATCCCGCCGATTTTCAGGGTAATAAAACTGGTTGTCGTATTTATTGCGATAGCGGGCTTTTTGCAAACTCACGGATACTCTGTTTCTTCCCTTATTGCAGGGTTTGGGATTACGGGTTTGGCGGTCGGTTTAGCCGCTAACGCCACTTTGTCAAACGTTTTCGGTACTATTGCGATTATTTCGGATAAATCCTTTAAACTCGGGGATTACATAAAGATAAAAAACTTTGAGGGAATTGTCGAGGATATTAATATGCGTTCAACCAAAATCCGAACGCTTGACAACGCTCTCACGATTATCCCGAACAGCGAGATTGCAAACACCGAGATAGTGAATATTTCCGCCGCACACAGAAAACGACTTTTCGAAACAATAGGAGTTACTTATGACACAAGCGACGAAAAACTTCAGCGGGCAGTAAAAATTTTGGAAGAAATACTTGAAAACATGCCCGAAGTCGGTAAGGATTATATAGTCAACCTTAACGCACTTGCCGACAGTGCCATTGAAATACGGGTTCACGCCTATGTTAAGACGAAAGTTTTTGCAACTTTTTTGAAGATTAAGGAAAGGTTTTTGCTGGAAGTGATAAAACGGTTCAGGGAAGAAAATATTGAGTTTGCGTTCCCTTCTCAGACGGTTTATCTTGCAAAAAACGATTAGTATGAAGATTAAGATTATAGCTTTGGGAAAAATCAAGGAAAAATATCTCCAATCGGGGATTGACGAGTTCTTAAAACGTCTGACGCCTTATGCGTCGGTCGAGATTGTCGAGCTTTCGCCGATAGAGATTCGGGACGCAAACCTCGTCGAAAAAGTGCTTGATGAAGAGGGGGAAAAGATTTTGAGCCGAATAAACCCGACCTCGTTTGTGATAACGCTTGAGATAGAGGGGAAACAGTTTTCATCGGAAGATTTTGCCAAGAAAATAGAAAACCTCACAAACGACGGTGTCGGGGAGGTTGTTTTTGTAATCGGCTCTTCGTTCGGGATTTCCAAGAAGGTTTCGGCGCGGGCAAATTTGAAGATGAGCTTGTCCAAGATGACATTTTTGCACCGCTTTGCACGACTAATCTTAATCGAACAAATCTACCGTGCTTTTAAAATTATCAAAGGCGAAGCGTATCATAAATAATTTTAGTAAATAAACTTTACAATTTTTGTTGCGGGTACAAGTCAGTGCATGTTTGTTATATAATCGGTTTGTTATGAATACTCAGAACATCGTAGAAAGAATACGCGAAATAATCAACGACGAAACCGTCGAACAGCTCAAAGAGGAATTGGCGAGCTATCACGAAGCGGATTTGGCGGATATTTTTGTTGAGCTTAAACCCGAAGAAAGACTCATCTGTTTCAAGCTCCTTGATGTCGACAAAGCCGCCGATATGATGGAGTTTTTGTCCCCGCAACTGCAGGTCGAATTGCTCGGTGATATTGACGAAGAGCTTGCCTCAAGCATTTTGACCAAGCTCCCTCACGACGCGGCGGCTGACGTTTTGGGCGATATGGAAGAGGATGAGAGTGAAACCTATCTTGACAAATTACCGCAAAAATTTTCCGACGAGGTTCGTGAACTCTTGACCTACAACGAAAACACCGCCGGTGGTATTATGAACCCCGTTGTGCTTACCGTTAACTCCGATATGAGCGTAAAGGATGTTTTGAACCATATTCGCTCCCGTGCCGAAGAAGACAATATGGAACTTTACTATGTCTATGTGGTCGACAAGCAAAACCACCTCTTAGGCGTTGTGTCGTTAAGAAAACTCTTGACCTCCCCAATTAATCAGAAGGTCGAAGATATAATGATTTCCGATATCGTAAGACTTCACGTCGACGATTACAGCGACTTTATCATAGACGAGTTTATGAAGTACCAGTATAATGCACTGCCCGTCGTCGATTTGTACAACCGGCTGAAAGGGATGATTACGTGGGACGACGTTCACGATTTGTTTGAAGAAGAAACGACCGAAGAAATCTACCAATCTTCGGGTATTTCGACGGAAATCGTTGACGAGGACGAAATCCTTTCAGGAAACATCTTAAACGCAATAACCGCACGTACTCCGTGGTTGTTTATAACTTTATTGGGCGAATTTATTGCGGTGCATGTCGCTCACCATTTCGATCATACTTTTTCGATGTTGCCGATAGTGGCAACCTTTATGCCGCTTTTGGCAGGATTAGGCGGAAACATCGGAACGCAAAGTATTACTCTTATGGTTCGCGGGCTGTCGACGGGGCAGGTTACCATGAGTTCGGCGTTTCACCATATTTTCAGAGAGTTTTTCGTCGGGCTTGCAATCGGCGTGCTGTTTGGCGGGCTTGTCATGCTTGCAACTTGGGGCTGGCAGCATAACATAGGGTTAGGGCTTGTGGTCGGAACGGCAATGGCTGTTAATATGACCATGGCAACGATTATCGGTTCGTTCACCCCGTTTGCCCTGAAAGTACTTAAGGTTGATCCTGCCGTCGCATCGGGCCCCGTAATCGCTACAACCATTGACGTTGTCGGATTGGCAGTGTATTTTTCACTTGTCACATTTTATCTTGTACACGTTTTGTAGGATACGGTTTTGTAAATTTTGTGTTAAAAACTTTATAAATACGAGAAATTAGGTTATTATTATATCGGATAGCCGAAAAAATTAAACAGAGAGAGAAAATGGCAATATACAGACAAACAGGAAACCGAAAGTTCGGGAAAGTTACCCAAAGACAGGACAAAAGTAAGAAATATTTGAACAGTATAAAACAAAAACAGCAGGCACAGGCAAAGTTTGTCAGGATGTTTGTTGTGTTTATAATCTTTGTAGTTGCGTTAACCGCCTCAATATTCTACGTCGGGATGAACACCGATTTTTGCGAAAAGAGTTTTGGTAAAAACTCGCCGATAACAGAGTTTTTCAACAAGCTTTCGGACGGAAACGCTCATCATTCAAACGATTTTGCGATGCCGTTTGGGCATAAACGTAAGAACATTCTTTTGCTTGGTGTTGATGCAAGCAATAACGACAACGATTTGTGGTCGGGAACAAGAACGGACACAATTATTCTGGTTAATATTGACCCTAAAACAAAATCCGTCACGGGGCTTTCAATCCCTCGGGACAGCAAGGTTTATCTGCCGAACGGTCATGGTATACAGAAGATTAACGCCGCTCACGCAATCGGCGGAGTGGAGATGACGATTAAGACGGTCGAAAACACCTTGGGTGTTAAGATTGACCGATACATTATGGTTCACGACAACGCCGTAAAGAGCATCGTAGAAGCTCTCGGCGGGGTAGATGTTTACGTCGAAAAAAATATGCGTTATCACGATTATGCGGGGAATTTGCATATCGATTTGACTAAAGGTTATCACCACCTTAGCCCGGCCGAGGCGGTAGGGTATTTGAGATTTCGGCACGACGCTCTGGGCGACATCGGCAGAACCCACAGGCAACAGTGGTTCTTGAGAGGGGTTCTAAACGATCTTAAAAAGCCCGAAACGGTCGCTAAAATTCCTGAAATAGTTTCCGTTGCAAGAAAATATATTAAAACGGATATGTCCTTGTACGAGCTTTCCCGCTTTGCGATGATGACTAAAGGCTTGGATATGGACAAAATCGAGATAGCAACCCTTCCCGGGGGCCCTAACAAACACGGCAGTACGAGCTACTGGATTTTAGACGCCGATAAAGCTCAGGAAGTCGTGAACAGACTTGTTTACAGAAGGACTGTTCCCGAAGAAGAAATAGGAGATGTAACCGCTTCCGTCGTCTATTCTACGGAAAAATCAGCGGAAGCTCAAGGACTGATTTCTCAGCTTAAAGCCTCGGGGATAAACGTATCTTGCCAAACGACTATTTCAAGGACGCATTCCCAATTTGTCGCACACTCAAACAAGATTACAAACTCGTATTTTAACAAACTCAAAGAAACAAATCCGATGATTTCGGGTTATCAGTTTGTGTACGAGCCGACGATGTACCCTTGCGGAGCAACCGATTTCAGCATAGTTGTTGCAGGAAACAATAAGTAATGGGTTGTTTTTACCTCAGAGCGAAGTCCGACGAAGTATTAATAATTGTAAATCGGCGGTAGATATTTTTTCTCGTTTGAAGTATTATAATGGTAGTAAACAACCTTAGGGAGAAATTCATGCAAACCAACGAAAACGAAATGGTTATAGGAATACCCAGAGCGATGAGCTTTTACCATAACTACCCTTTTTATTACGGGTTTTTCACCGCATTGGGGATAAAAATTATTCTCTCCGATATGACGACCAAGCAGACTATGTCGAGCGGCTCGGCTTTGGTTGTGACTGAAACCTGTCTTCCAATTAAGGTTTACGTGGGGCATGTATTGAATTTGGTTGAAAAAGGGGTGAAAAATATTTTTGTTCCTTCCATTCAGTCGATTGCACCGAAGATTTATAACTGCTCCAAGATTAGAGGTTTGCCGGACTTAATCAGAAACGTTGTGAAGTCGCCGATAAATATTATAGAGGCAACATTGGACAAGTCTGAAAAGAAATGCGGGTTGTACGAGTTTTTGCAGCAGGCGGCGGCACCTTTTGGGATAACCGATTTTAACAGGATTAAAGAGGCGTCCAAGGCGGGCTGGAGGACTTACAACAATTTCTATATTATGGCAAAGTCGGGCATGAGCTACAAAAAAGCACTGTCATACGCTTTGCAGGGCAAAGTTCTTATCGAAAACGATACAAAGGAATACCCGATTTCTATTGCCCTGGTTTCTCACGGGTACAATATTTTTGACGAGAGAACTTCGATGAAGCTCATTGAAAAACTGGAAAAAATGGACGTCAAGGTCTATACGACCCTTCAACTTTCAAAAGAGCAGACTGATGAGGGGATTTTGACCATAAGCGACAAAATGTACTGGGCAAACGAATACGATATGACGGGTACTGCGGGGCATTACCTCAAGGACAACAAAATCGACGGTATAATCGCCCTGAACGCATTTGGTTGCGGTCCGGATTCGCTAATGATAGAAAAAATCATCAGAAAAGCAAAACAGTTCAACAAACCTATTTTGAACTTGACGATTGATGAGCAAACGGGCGAGGCGGGGTTTGTAACACGTTTAGAGGCGTTTGTGGATATGCTATTCCGCAAAAAACGGGCAAACATCATCAACAAAATCGGGATTTCCGATGAGAGAAAACCGTACGTCCCGAATATGGACTTCATTGAAACGAAGTAGCCGTAGGCTACTTTTGAACGGAGACGATTGTGCATAAGTTCTCCATACCTCGTGAAGGTTTAGCCGTAGTCCGCTTTTGTGTGGAGACGAAGGGACACAAGGTTCTCCACGCCTTATTTGTAGTGACTAAGTTGTATCGGGGAATTAGAGCGTCGTACGAGTTGAAGTGTACAATACGGAGTACTGATTGATACATATGAAAAAGTTTTTCTTTCATACATATTCTTTGTTATTTATTTCCAAAAATAAAAAGCCCCAAATTTTTGGGGCCGTAACAAAATCTAATTAAGGATTTAAGGATTATTAGGAT
>CAMAML010000047.1 GCA_945836835.1 uncultured cyanobacterium
CGGGATTACCGTTCCCGGCATGCTCATTTTTATGAAAGCCTTTTGGGATTATCTCGTTGCCTACGGTGCCTTAAACTCCATTACGGATGGTTTTTTGTCCACGGGAAAAATTTACGATTTTCAGGCTCACAGAGAAACTGTTACCCAATACACGCTTAAATATATGGCTTTGTGGTTTTTGTATTCAATATTTTGGCTTGTTGCGATTTTTCCGTTGTTTTGGGTAATCGGGGCGTTCTGTTTTATATATTTTATCTTGATTTTTCAGGTGTTCACGTTTGAACCCGAGCTTACGCCTTTGGAGTATTTTAAAAGAAGTTTTGAACTCATCCGAGGAAACGCATTCAGAACTCTGCTTATAATGCTCACAATCGGGATTTTTACCCACATACTTTTTGTGCAGGGGATTTCCGTATTCTTTGATTTTACAAAATTGACGTATGCTCTAAGCACCGTTTTTGAAAAAACCATCGTCGGCTATATCCCGATAAGCACCATTAACGAGACAATGCTTAATCTCAACCCGATGTTTGATGTCATCACCCCTTCCAAGGTTGCGAACTTTTTGGTGTTACAAATCGTTTCATTTATAGTGATAGGTTTTACGCTGCCTTTGAGGAGCGTCACCTGGACACTGTGGTATAAAGCGTTAAGTGAGGATAAGGCGGAAAAAAAACAAAAGACCAAAACATCCAAAAAAGGCGGAAAGAAAGTTGTCAAAAAATTAGACCCCGAGATTATTAAACGGGCAACAAGAAAGTACGACGACTAAATAGAGGAAGAAAAAATGTTCATCTGCAAAAACTGCAAATCCGTTGATAAATTTGAACTCATGTTCTCGCCCGACTACCGAGGACCGAGAGTTTACGAACAGAGTTACAACAAAAAAAATGAACTCCAAATTTCCGTCGACGGCTACACCTTCATCCCCGACTTGCAGTTTATGAACGAACATGCCGTCTGCAGGTATTGCGGACAAATTTATATGTGGGATTACGATTATAAGGAAAATTAGATGAGAAAGAACAGAAAAAATAACGAGTTGAGAGAGATTAAGTTCACCAAAGATTTTACCAAAAACGCTTTAGGTTCGGTTTTGGTAGAATTTGGGGACACAAAAGTTATCACGACCGCCTCGGTCGAAGAGGGAAAGCCAAAGTGGATGGACAAAGACGACAAACGCGGCTGGCTTACGGCGGAATATTCGCTTCTCCCTTCTTCCACAAATACGAGATGTCAAAGAGAAAGGACGAAAATTTCGGGCAGAACTCAGGAAATCCAACGGCTTATCGGCAGAAGTCTTCGGGCATGCGTTGATTTGGAGAAGATGACGGATTTGACTATAACGATAGATGCCGACGTAATCCAAGCCGACGGCGGCACAAGAACCGCAAGCATTTGCGGCGGTTTTGTCGCATTAAAAATTGCCGTTGAAAAATTGATTGCGGAAGGCAAACTTTCCAAAAATCCGATAATTGAGCCGATAGGTGCCGTGTCCGTTGGGGTTATCGACGGAGAAGTTTGTTTGGATTTGAACTATGAAGAGGACTCTCACGCCCAAGTCGACAGTAACGTCGTCTTGACAAAAAGCGGTAAGATTATTGAGTTTCAGACGACAGCCGAGGGTGAGCCTTACGAGTACGAGCAAATGCTCGAAATTTTCAATCTTGCAAAACAAGGTATTGACAAAATAATTGATATTTATGATAAAATTTAGTAGCATGTAAATTGGTAACAGTGAAAGGAGAAATTATCATGAAAAAAATGTTAGCAATCGCTTTAATGGCAACGGTTATCATGGCAGGTGCAGCTCAAGCTGCAACCACAACAAATTCTAACAACAAAGTTTCAACCTGGTTGAACCAAACGGCGTCCAAGGTTGAAAAAGCTGAAAACGACGCGGCTGCAAGAAGAGCCGAAAACGAAAAGAAAGCAGCTGCAAAGAAAGCGGAAAACGAAAAAGCAAGAGCGGAAGCTCAAGCAAAAGTTGAAAAGAAAAAACAACAACTTAAATCTTTGTTCTCGGCTGACTAAGGCTTTTAGGAGCTGTTCGGGAACCTTCCCGAAAAACATTTATCGACGGGCGGCATTTTGCAAAATGCCGCCCGTTGTTTTTAAATATTGGTACATTTATGCGGATTTTCGTTCTACTTTAACTCTGCAACTGAACCCAAGCCCGTCCAAAAGTTTAAGTGCAGTATTTAAGTGCGGGATTTTTTTCCCGTTAACAATTTCGCTCAAATTACTTCTGTCAATATTCAAATCTTTTGATAGCCTGCTGATTTCTCCCCGTCCGCGAGCTTTGACAACATAAGTCAGAGCCGTAACAAATTCATCTATATCGCCGTTAGATAAAAATTCGGATAGAGTAGTTTCAAGCCATTGGCGCTGATATTCCGCATCAGCTAGTTGTTCTTGCAGATGTAAGTCATGGCTTTTTGTATTCTGTTTTAGCCATTTTATTTGTTGTTCAGACAGTTCCATAAATATAATCCTTTAGAGTATTGTAGGTCAAGCCAACGTTTTTGTCAATACTTATCCGATATGCAATTTTACCTATCTTCACATAATCTGTTGAACCTTCAAGAGATTTGTAGGTCGGGTTCGACAATTTCATCGAACCCGACAACGAAACCGGCCGCCCCTCTTCCGTATGGCGAGGGGGAGTTCCACGGCTTTTCCGTCGAATACCACGAGGCAAACATTTGCATTGTCGAACTCGAAAATAAATTTGACAAATTGAAAAAAATCATTAATTTATAGGATACAATAAGTAGTAGTTAGGGCTATAATCCTGTTAAGACAAGGGTAGGATAATATGTTCTCGGAAATGATACAAAATTTGTTAAATTCGGGCGGTAAGACGGCTGCGATGCAGCGGTATTCGTCTTTGAGCAATCAGGTGAACAATTTTAAGGCAAAACTTACAAGTCCTGCCGTTCCTCAAAACGAAAATCCGATTGACACGCTTTACCCGAACACAAATAAAACAAACGCTTTTGAAAGTATCCTGCAAACTTCTTCGCCCGCAAATTTCGGAAACCTCCTCTTTGGCGGAAACGCAATGACGAACGGGATTGCCTCCAAAAAAGTCAGTGCATCCGTCTATAAGCACGATTTACCAAATATTGCACAAGCCGTTAATTCGACCGTCGGCGGAAGCGGGGTTTCGCAGGCTATGGCGACGATGGCACGCTCCCCGCAGGTTGCAGGCTCAAAAACACAACTTTTGAATATGATTGATCAGGTTGCCCAAAAAAACGGGGTCGATGAAAAACTCGTAAGAGCTTTGATTAAGCAGGAGTCGGGGTTTAACCCGAACGCAACTTCAAAGGCGGGGGCTATGGGGTTGATGCAGCTTATGCCGAGTACCGCAAAGGGGCTTGGGGTAAACGACCCGTACAACCCCGTTCAAAACGTTGAGGGCGGGGTAAAATACCTGAAATCCATGTTGAACAAATACAACGGGAATGTCATTTTGGCTTTGGCGGCTTACAACGCAGGCCCGAACGCCGTTGACAAGTACGACGGAGTACCGCCTTACAAAGAAACCCAAAATTACGTAAGAAACATTTTGGCAAACTATTTGCAGTAAAATATTACGAAAAGTTTACATTTGCAAAAATTTTTGGCAATTTTTTTCAAGAAAAATACTTTATTACCATGTAGGTTAGGTTTAAAGTATTATTTTGAAAGGTTATTGTTATGACAGGTGTGAATTTTAGTGCAATGACGCCGCAACAGATGTATCAGATGTACGGGGCGGGGCAAGCGGGATACACTCCTTACACGGGAGCAAGTACCCCTATGAAGATGCAAGGTCAGCTTGACAGGGATGTGTATCAGCCTTCGTCGGGGATTGGGCTTGGCGGAATTGCCACGACCGCCGTAGCCGGTGGTGTTGCGGGCGGAGCAGCAGGCTATTGGTGGTTGAACAATCCCGTAACAAAGGGCGAAAACGGAGTTTTAGAGGTTAATCCCGATATTTACAAGAACTATGACAACTATACGTTGAAAACCGAAGTGGATAAGGCAATTAAGCAAGCGGAAATTTCGGCGATGAGCCCATCCGGTGTTACAAGTCATGAGCAGTATGAGGCATTGAAAAAGCTGGCAAATGTTGATGACGTTAAAAAATTGCCTAAGGAGGTTGTCGACAATTTGGGCGGAATTACCGACGATCCTGCCGTTGCGAAAAGTAAGGTAGACAATATTAAAACCGCTTTGGACGGTATCAATCGTGCCGAAATAACGACGGATACATTCAAAAAAGTTCAACCGAATTTGGTTGCGGACAAGTTTGAGTTTTTGAAGAACTATGACGGCGTAAAGGCAAACTTGGATAACCTCGGTGCGGGGGCAACGGAAGAACAGCTTGAACAGTTTATTTTGAATAACAAAAAGATGTTCAACCTTGCAGGCAAAACCGACGCTGAAGTTGCGAAAGAGATTGCGAGATCGGGGTATGACGGAGTGTTGTCCAAACTTGAAGGGCTGAAAAGCACTTATGAGCCTGTTGTAAGCGGTGTCAAGAGTAAAATACTCAGGGCGGTTGACAATGAAGGGAAACTCAGTTCAACTTTGGGTGATGATATGAAAGCCGTTATCGGTGATTTTAAACTCTCACAAGCCAAAAAACTCGGTAAATGGGGTGCTGCAATCGGCGGCGGATTAGCTCTAATATACTCCTTGTTTGCCTAACCGAATATGATACCGTACAGCTAAAAGAGGTGACTAAATTTTTAGTGTATACTCATAATACAGTCCTGTATACATACAGGACTGTAAAAATAAATGAAGAAAAATTTTTTCGATAATCGGCAAATTTTACGATTTCAAAATGACTGTCAAATCTCCCTCGCCCTGCGGGAGAGAGCGGACATAGTCCACTCTTGTGTGGAGACGAAGGGACACAAGGTTCTCCACGCTTCGAGAATTGGTGCATACAACTTAATCACTCAGTCACTTAATCACAAACAAATACCATTTCGTGCCACGATTATCCCACACTCACTCAGTTTCTTCTGTCAAACCTTGAGTCGGTATATTTTACCCGTTTTTTATTAGGCTTAAATTGTTTTTTCTGCTTCAGTTTTTCTTTTCTTGCGGCACGACGCTCCGCTTTGGTCGGGGTGATGCCCGATTTTTCGGTATTGCTCGATTTGGTTTTGTGGAACGACAGTTGAGGTTCTTGGACTTTAATTAACGCCTTTCTTGCCTCTTCCACAATCGGAAGGTCGAGCGGAGGTTCAAAGTTGTCGTTTGTGCCTTCAAGAAGAAGTTCTTTTAATTTTTGCGGGATATTTAAAAGTCCGCCGCTTTCCTCGTTGTAAATTTTATAATTGCCGAGGATGAAAGATTTTGAAATCCCGATTTTTTCATGCAACTCGTACATCTTTTCGACGTATTTGGGATAATTGACAATCATGTCGGGGTTCTCAAACACCTGAGTGAGGATGTCGTTACTTCCTTTGGCGTTGTTGTCGCAGGCACATTCAAGAGCGATATTTGCGGGAATATCTCCCCCGCCTTTTGAGCGTGCAATACTGTGTTCTTCGGTTACAAGCGAATTGTGCAACATTCGAAGAACTATTTTCCTGTTCGGGTCGGAGTTTTTGTAATTTCTTTTTGCGTATTTTACTATGAACGCTCCCAAATCGTTGGAGGAGGTTGGAAGTTTGCTTGCGACGGCAAGCATGTTTACTTTAAAAACTATGTCATCGGTGTCAGTGAGAATGTGTGAGAGCTTGTCAAGAAAAACTTTTCTGCTGAAGCGGGAAGTTTTTCTCGGGTCAAAAATCCTTGAGTAAGAGTCAAAGATGAGGTCTTGAATATCTTTTGAATGTTTGCTCGGGTGTTCTTTGTTAAGATATTGGATTTGGAGAAATATGGCGGATTGTTTTTGGATTAAGTAAGGTTCTGCGGCATGCAATTTTTCTCTGAGAATATTTATGAGCGACTTTTTCGGAGATTTTGCGTGTTCCGCAAGAAACATTTCATAAACTTGTTTTTCGACGTTGTGGAGATATTTTTTGTCGGGGCGGATTGCCTCAAGGAGTTCCGCCGTGTTGTATGACTTTTCAACCCGTTTTTCAAAGGCTTTGGACTTTGCAACCCCGTACAAGAGCTTTCCGCAGACGGGGCAAGGTATGTTGTACCTGTCGGCAAGCGATAAAATTTTGTGTCTGGAAAGGTCTGTCGAAACGGTTTTTTCGACGAGGTGATCCATGGTAATAACCTTGTAGGGAATTTGAGCCGTAAAAGTAACTGTGTCGCAAGGATGTTCGTTTAAACGCAAAGGGGCGTACGGACTCCCGAAAGAGTTTATACGCCCCTTTTTGTTATTTATATTATGAGTGTTGTTCTGATTATTAAACGTATTTACGGAAAATATTCTCATGTCTTTCCTCCGGTTGTTTATTTTAAATCCGCACAAAAATTTTTTTGCGGATTGACAAGAAATTTTGTAACATTTGTACACTAAATTTCTTTAACAAACTTTCTCAGAGCGTTAAGCCTGTTGAGCCAGCCTTGCAAAAATATTTTTTGGTTTCCGTAAGTTGCAAATTCTCGATATTTTGCTTCTCTTGCCTTGAGAAATTTTTCCGTATCGTACCAAGCAGCAATTCGCAAAAACTCTTTGACCCTTGAGATACCCATATTCACTGCTGTGTCAAAGCAGATTACGGCAAAAGTTTTTGACATTTTATCGCACCCGGTTTTAAGCCAGTAGTTTTTTCTGTAGATCTCTCTGACTTCATCGTCCGAGATGAACTTGACGTCTTTTCTCGGTTTACCTTGAGCGACAAGCCAAGAGTTGTAGGTATATTGAGTAATTCCTTTGTTTGTTGCACCGCCCTTGTCGTTCGGGTTGTTGACGTAACCGCCTTCCCACCTTAGGACAAACGAGAGTGCTTTTTGAAAAATATTTTCGGCGTTTTCCATAATTCCACCTAGCCTTTACTTGTCAGAATTTCGTACATCTTGTCGATTTTTTGCTGCATTGCGGATAATTGGGTTTTGAGGTCGTCGTACTGTTCTTTTGTGGAATAGGTACTTGAGACGTCTTTCAAGATTTCACGATGTTTAATCTCTAACTTTTCGGGGGTGACGAACAAATTCCACTGAAAAATTATGCTCAAAACCACGATAATTATCGGTGCATATTTAATAATATTATCTTTATCCATTTTCGACCTCTTTTGTAAATCCTTCGACTTTAGCTTTGAGCAGGTCAAAAATCGTTTGGGTAAAATTTGCGACATTCGGGAGTACAAATTTTTTCAGCATCCATTTGCAAAACGGGTTGACGGGCAGAGAATTGATTGCCTCGTCAGTCCAAAGCGTAATTTGTTCGTCTAAAGTTTCTTTTTTGTCCTCATTCGTAAGTGTTGAAAATTTTTCAAGCTCAATGATAATGTTTTTTGTCTTTTCGACAAATTTTTTGATAAAAGTTTTGAAGTTAGCCATAGTTTTTCCTTTCTGTTTGGTAGTGACTTAACACAGTAACTTAATTTTTGGCTTGGTAAAGCCTACCTTAACAACCCCTTATTCTCAAACAAATAGTCCAAGTCGTCGGAGGTATAGCCGAGCAACTGCCCGATAATATCAATATAAGGATGTTTGCGGACAAAATTATTTGCCTTCAATTCGATTTTTAAAGTCTTTATATCCAGCCCTTCGGGCTGATTTTGTGCAACAAATTCCAATATATCGTCAAAATCCATCCCCCTTGCCTGATAAATCGCACGCTCCACG
>CAMAML010000048.1 GCA_945836835.1 uncultured cyanobacterium
ATCCCCGTCACAAAACTCGTCGAAAGCGAGAAACAAAAATTAATCAACATGGAAAGCATTATCCACAAACGACTAATCGGACAGGATGAGGCGGTCGAAAACGTATCCGACGCCATCCGCCGTGCAAGATCGGGACTAAAAGACCCGAAACGCCCGATAGGAACTTTCCTCTTCCTCGGTCCGACGGGCGTCGGCAAAACCGAGCTTGCAAAATCGTTAGCGGAATTTATGTTCAACGACGAGGACGCACTGGTTAGAATTGATATGTCCGAATATATGGAAAAACACAACGTATCAAGGCTTGTCGGAGCGCCTCCGGGATACGTCGGATATGACGAAGGCGGACAGTTAACCGAAGCCGTCAGAAGAAAACCTTATTCGGTCGTGCTTTTTGACGAAATCGAAAAAGCACATCCCGATGTTTTCAACATAATGCTCCAAATCTTTGACGACGGACGTCTGACCGACTCCAAAGGTCGCACGGTCGACTTCAAAAACACCCTCATTATAATGACTTCCAATATCGGAAGCGACATTATCCTTGAGGACTCACTGAACGCACTTCAACAGGGCGGAGGGAACTTTGAAGAAACCAAAACCAAGGTACTGGACATCCTCAAAACTCGGTTCAAGCCCGAATTTCTAAACAGAATAGACGAGACGATTTTCTTCAAAGCCCTAACCCTCCAACAGCTCTCAAACATCGTCGACATCCAAATGGATTACCTCAGACGGCTTTTGAAAGAACAGGAAATCGGGCTTGAAGTAACCGCCGACGCAAAAGAACTGCTCGCAACCCGAGGCTTTAACCCGATATACGGTGCAAGACCACTGAAAAGAGTGATAAGACAAATGGTCGAAAATCCGCTTTCAAAAGAACTTTTGAAACAGAACTTCGCCGAAGGCGAAACCCTGATAGTCGACGTCGAAAACGACGAAATAGTGTTCAGGCATGGGTAAAACAATATGACTTTGGTCGATTTCAAGATATTATCAAGCGGCGATTTTGCGTATTCGCAAAATTGCCGCTTAATTTTTTACGCAGTCGGCTTAGTAAAGCCGACCTACATTTCTTTGGATATCTTTTACCGCGAACGACCCATTACCACGGATAATCGTCCTTGATTTCCCACCCGTCCACCATGATAAGTGCGGCACAGGTTAAACCTTGGTTTCTTATGCCTGTTTTTGAACAACTACCACTCCCTGTAGCTGTCGAATAGTTACCTGTTATAATATCATCCCTCGAGTTAGGGACAAGCATATTAGTTTCTTCATCAAGTCGATACATATCAGAAGGTATAAGACCGACTTTAGGTGCTTTGTAAGATGCTCTTGTGCTATTTAACTTAAACACAAAAATATCTTTACCCAATATATTAGGTTTTTTAGGTCCGTTCAAGTCTATAAAAAACCAGCCTCCGGTGCCGACACCGTGTAACCAATAAAATACGGAATAGCCTGATGCGGTTATAAACGAATTACTACCACTAGTTCCGTTAATTAAGGTTGTGTACTTATTTCCTATCAAGGTAAAACTGTCATCAGTCCAACAATCACCTGACGACGGAGCACAATATTGTGCTATTTTTAAATTTGGTTTAAGTACATTATCATAAAAAGATTGGGCTCTGTCGGCAGCTGTCGGAAAATTCGCAAAATCCCAATCTTCCATTAGCCCCAAATCCTTTTGAGCCATGCTTATTGCTTGCGACAATTCCGAATACGCTTTTTTAAGTTGTGTAACCGTCTGTTTCTTCTGATAATTCTGAATTAAAGTCGGCATGGTAACCGCCGCAACTACGCCGATTACGCCTAACGTGATTAGAACTTCTGCAAGCGTAAAGCCTTTTTTTATGATGTGAAAAGACATGTTTTTCGAGGCATGGAGAACCTTGTGTCCCCTCGTCTCCACACAAGAGTAGCCTTCGGCTACCCCTTCGTCTCCACACAAGAGTGGACTATGTCCACCCTCCGCAAGCGTGAAAGCCTTTAGTCGCTTAATTTTTTTATTCATATATAAATCTCCTTTCTTATGTTTTGTCGTGTTCGATGAAATATCGCCCCCGACCTCGTTCTGTTCCACTCTCCATATATACCACATTTGTTTTGTTTATACAACATGTTTGTTTTGTTTATTTACAATTTTTAAACATATATGTTATGTGATTTGTATAAGAAATTTATTACAATTATTGTGCGAGGTGGAAGTGATAGACAAGATTTTATTTGGCAAAAAGTTAAGAGAGTTACGGGAAAAAAGAGGGTTTACCCAAGAAGAACTCGGCGAAAAACTCAACATAGAATGGCAGCACGTAAGCAGGCTGGAAAACGGTAAAAACCTTCCGTCATGTGCCATTTTAATCGGGATAGCAAACGTATTTGACATTGATGTCAGAACCCTTGTCGATTACGATTATCTGGACGAAAATACGGATTTGGACAAAATGATAAAAGAATTGCTCGACCAATCCACGAACGAGCAAAAGAAAACTTTTTATAAAATTTTAAAAGCAATTCTTCAATAAAACAAATTTGTTTTGCATCTCCTCGCCCCCTCTACCGTCAAATTAAAATATACAACAAAATCTGCCGCCCAAAGTAGCGGACCGGCCGCCTGCGTCCGCCTACGTGACTATCTGAACCCAAACGTTGCGGGTGCGGGGTTTGTTGTCAAAATCTATCAGGACAATTTGTTGCCACTGTCCCAACTGCAAAGCTCCGTCTACCAGCGGAACCATCGTGTTATTTCCGACAATGGATGCTCTGAGGTGCGAGTATCCGTTGCCGTCGTGCCACATCTCGTCGTGGTGATATTCTCTATCGGACGGGGCAATCTTTTCCAAAATTTCGGGCAAATCTTTTATAAGCCCCGGCTCGTATTCGATATTCGTAACCCCGACCGTACTGCCCGCCGCATATACGTATACAACCGCCGAGGTCAAACCGTGCTGATAAACGGAGTTTTTGACAAGTCCCGTTATATCGACAATATCGGTATTGCCCTTTGTCCTTACCGTAAATTTTTCATTAATCACCGACATATAAACACCCCTGTATTTTAATTTGATACACTTTTACACCGATTGTTTTAGTTTGAGCTTACCCGAAAAACTCATCCGAATAATACGCAAACTCCAAATGCCCGACGATAACCGTATCACCGTCTTTTATGCCCATAGATTTTAGCCTGTCAAAAACGCCCATGCCCGTTAGGATGTTTTGGAAACGGATTACCTGCTCGGGATTACGCTCGTCGGTAACACCCGCAAGTCGGGAAACCTTTCCGCCGACGATTATGAAGGTATCTTTTGCGGCTTTCGTAATCTCAAACTCGCTGTCGTCGTTATCCGTTGCACCAAAGTCCTCAACCACTACGACGTCGGAGACGGGTTTTTCTATTTCGGAAACTTTTTGCCCCATAAAATACTTTAACTCGTTGACGTTCTCGCCCGTAACTGCTGAAATCATAAAAACGTCTGAGGCTTTTTTCTTAAAAATATCCATAAGTTCCGTTTTTCGTTCTTCATCAATGGCATCAATTTTATTCACGGCGATTATCTGATAGAGTTTTGAAAGTTTTTCCGAGTGTTTTGCAAGCTCAATGTTAATCTTTTCATAATTTTCAATCGGGTTGTCCGCCGTTGCGTCTACTATATGCACAAGAAATCTGCAACGTTCGACGTGGCGAAGAAATTCGTGACCTAATCCGACGCCTTCGCTTGCCCCCTCGATAAGCCCCGGAATATCCGCAACCACAAAGCCGTCCCCGTCGGGCTTATGCACAACCCCTAAATTCGGAACGATTGTCGTAAAAGGATAATCTGCGATTTTAGGTTTTGCGGAGCTGATACGGCTTATAAAGGTGGATTTACCCGCATTCGGCATCCCCAAAAGTCCGACGTCTGCGATGAGTTTCAATTCCAAAAACAATTCTCGCTCGATAGGAGGTTCTCCGGGTTCGCAAAACTGCGGAGCACGTTTTTGAGCGGTTGCAAAGCGTGCGTTACCTCTACCGCCCCGTCCGCCTTTTGCGACAAGCACTTTTTGTTCGTTTTCGGTCAGGTCTGCAATGATATTCCCTGTTTTAACGTCTTTTACGACCGTGCCGACGGGAACTTTTATGTACAAATCTTTTGCCCAATGCCCGTGGCAGTTCTTTATCCCTCCGTTTTCGCCGCTTTCGGCTTTGAACACGGACTTGTATTTAAAATCCATAAGGGTCGACATATTCTCGTCCGCCACAAGGTAAACGTCGCCGCCTTTTCCGCCGTCCCCGCCTGCGGGACCGCCTTTGTCGACGTATTTTTCACGACGCCAAGCGACCATTCCGTTTCCGCCACGTCCCGAAATTATTCTTATCTTTGTTTTGTCCATGAATTTCATAAAATCTTCCCTTTGAATTTTTATGTTATAATATTACTATGAAAATGCATAAAAAGAAATTATTTTCGGATGAAACCGTTACAATCGGTCAAAACTCCGACGTAGACAATTACATAATGGCGATAGAATCAAGCTGTGACGAGACAGCATGTGCCATCGTTAAGAACGGGCGGGAAGTCGTCTCAAACGTGGTTGCGTCTCAGATAAAAACTCACGCAAAATTCGGCGGAGTAATCCCGGAGATTGCGGCAAGGGAGCATATGGATGCAATTAACGTCGTGATTGAAGAGGCTTTTTCTCAAGCCAAAGAAAAAGAGGGTATCAATCCCGAAGATATAACGGCGTTTGCCGGAACGGCGGGACCGGGGCTTGTCGGATGTTTGCTTGTGGGCTTAAACGCCGCAAAAACGCTTGCCCTGGTGTATGACAAACCGTTTATCGGGATTAACCACTTGAACGGACATTTGTGTGCAAATTACCTCGACACGGACTTAAAACCTCCGTTTATGGCACTGCTTGTAAGCGGTGGGCATACCCAAATCATTGACGTTAAGTCTTATTCCGAACAGGTTATTCTCGGAGAAACCATTGATGATGCGGTCGGCGAGGCTTACGACAAAGTCGCAAGGTTAATCGGACTTCCGTACCCCGGAGGACCAAAACTGGATAAATTAGCACAAGAAGGAAATCCTAAGGCATTTCAACTGCCCGAAGCAAAAGTCGGAGATTACGATTTCAGTTTCAGCGGGCTTAAAACGGCAGTGTTAAGGCTGGTTAAGTCGTTCCCCGAAGATGAACGCCCCATTGCGGATATTTGTGCAAGTTTTCAGGAGCGGGTTTCTTCAACCCTGATTAAGAAGTTGAAAAAAGCACTCCAAAACAGCGGTTACGACACGGTAGTAATTGCGGGCGGGGTTGCGGCAAACTCAGAAATCAGAAAGAAACTTTTCGCACTCTCGGATGAAGGCTACAAGGTCTATGCCCCGCCGATGAAATACTGTACGGACAACGCTGCTATGGTCGCAAGCTGTGCCTACTTTAACTCCAACACCTTCGACGACGTTAATGCGGAAGTGTTTTCACGGGTTAAATAAGAAGGAGTTACAAAATCTTCACAAACCCTTTTAATAAACTCATGTTTACTTTAAAATAAATCGGTAAACAGTATAAAAGATTATGAGGAAGTAAAATGTATAACGTTGCAATAGTAGGAGCAGGACCTGCGGGAATATTTGCCGCTTTGGAAATAATGAAGCTCAAACCTGATTGGAAAGTCGTTCTTGTAGAAAAAGGGCAAAAAATTGAAAAGAGAAAATGCCTTTTAAGAGAAGGTTATGCAAAATGCCCGACTTGCAAAAAATGCGGACTTTTGTGCGGCTGGGGCGGTGCAGGAGCTTTTTCGGACGGAAAATTAACCCTAACACCTGACGTTGGCGGTCATATGCTCGATTATATGCCGAGAACGGAAGTTGAAGATTTAATCGACTACTCGGATCAGTTATACTTGAAATTCGGCGCAACAGAAGAAGTTTTCGGAACGGATATGAAAACCTTCCACGAAATAGAACGTCAAGCCGCGTTAGCGGAGTTAAAACTCGTTCACTCTCCCGTCAGACACCTTGGTACCGAAAGAAGCCTCGACGTTTTAAAGGCTATGCAGGACTACTTGGACGAAAGGATTACGATAAGAAACGACGTGAGTGCGAAAAACCTTATCGTTGAATGCGAGCAGGTAAAAGGTTTGCTCCTCGATAACGGGGAAGAAATCCGTGCGGAATATACGATAATCGCACCGGGACGTGAAGGTGCGGATTGGCTCACAAAAGAATTTAGCGAACATAAAATCGGGATGGTTAACAACGCCGTGGACGTCGGGGTTCGTGTCGAACTTCCGGCACCGGTCTTTGAACCTTTGACTTCTAAATTGTACGAGTCAAAATTAATCTACCACTCGCCGACTTTCGGAGACGAAGTCAGAACGTTCTGCATGAACCCGAACGGGGAAGTCGTTCAGGAAAATTACAACGGCATCGCAACGGTTAACGGGCACAGTTACGCCGAAAAGACCACGAACAACACAAACTTTGCACTGCTTGTAAGCGAAAAGTTCACGGAACCGTTCAAAGAACCTATCCAATACGGTCAGCACATCGCAAGCCTTGCAAATATGCTTGGCGGAGGAATTTTGGTGCAAAGGTTCGGCGACTTGCTCGACGGTCGTCGTTCGACACCTGACAGAATGAAGGCAAGCATCTTAACTCCGACCCTCACCTGTGCAACTCCGGGAGATTTGAGCCTTGTCATTCCTTACAGACAGATGACAAGTATTATTGAAATGCTCTACGCTCTCGATAAAATTGCACCGGGAACGGCTTCGAGATATACTTTATTATACGGTATCGAAGTAAAATTCTACTCCGCAAGAGTAAAACTCACCAACGAACTCGAAACCGAAGGAGTTAAAAACCTGTTCGCAATCGGCGACGGTGCGGGAGTCACAAGAGGGCTTATACAGGCATCCGCTTCGGGCATACACGCCGCAAGAGTTATTTGCTCAAGATAGTAAGACATATGCAAAAACGAGAGTTAATAATAAAAAAATTCAAACCATTATCAAAAGAGAGGCTAATCCTCTCTTTTGACAGGTTAACCCGTTTTAAGCCGACCGAAAAAAAGTATTTTCGCGTTTTCTCTGACATTCTCTCTAACAACTTGATTGAACCAAAGCTAAAAAAACACGAACTTGAAGAACTTAATCCGACTGAACTTGTAAGAGCGGTCGAATTTATCGTTAACTCTTCTCTAAAATCCCTTATCGGGGATATTTCGACGGATTTTTCCATAAACAAGCGGATTTTAAATTACGAAACCGGCTTGTTTAATTTTGATGACAATACCAAAATTCTTGTGGAAAACAAAATTAACTACTCGGCAGGGCTGATGCTGCTTGACGTAGAACTTCCGCTTAACTTAAAATGGCTTAAAACCTTGTCAACCCCGAATTACACAGAAGAATTGAGCCACTTGCACGGGCTAAAATTCCCCGTAAAGAAACTTGTCATATGCGAAGGGATTACCGAAGAAATATTACTGCCCGAGTTTTCTAAAACTTTAGGCTACGACTTTGACAAAAACGGTGTCCAGATGATTTCCGCAGGCGGGAAAAATCAGGTTGTGAAAATGTTTTACGAGTACAGCGAAATCCTGAAAGTCCCGATTTTCGTACTCTTAGACAGCGATGCCAAAAACAATTACGAAGAAATCAAACCGAGATTACGTGCGGGCGACAAAGTTTATCTGCTTGAAAAAGGAGAATTTGAGGATATTTTGGCACT
>CAMAML010000049.1 GCA_945836835.1 uncultured cyanobacterium
TTTCTTTTTGCATTTTATACTCTTAAAACGCAATCTTCTTTTGCTCAAAAATCATTTAACAACTGCAAAAGATGTTTTAATCCCTGCATCGGCACTGATTTGTCTTGCCGATACAATCGCCGTGGAACGGCGTTTTCTCGCTCCTCTTAATATAAATTCCACACTGTCACAAGTATTTGACGATGGGGTATAAATCTTTTTCAACATTTTCGGGGTTCTCCTTTTGGGGTAATCTGTTTACATACTCTTTGTCGTCATCGGGGCGGGGAAACTTTAAAAAATTCTTTTCTTTGTTAAAAAATTGTTACAATGCATGTTTAAAGTCAATTATTTGACCTTTGGATTTATATAAGTATAATGTTATTAATGGTTAAGAATTAAGATTTACTCAAAGGAGAGTGAACGCTGTATGAAATTGAAAAAGATAATTTTAACACTGGGATGTTTTCTGTATCTTGCGGGCGGGGGAAGTTTTGCCTTCGGGGTTAACACTGACGACATAATCATCCCGAAAAATTTCCCCCAAAAATACACAAAAGAATACGTGGTTGATATTATGCCGTTATACAAAAGTGTCAGCAAAGACCCTGTGGTTTACGTTGCATTGGACATGCTCAAAGGGACGACGGGTGACTATTCGAGAAACGCAATTCTTGGCAACAACCTGACGGGGCGTCCCGTAAAAGTAGAGTTTAAAGATCTTGGTACAATTAACGAAGAGTATAAATCGTTTGACGCTTTGGGGTGGAAGAAAAAGAACAATCTCTACATTTACATAAACCCTCGTCATAAAGACGCACCTCCGGGGGCGTTGGCGGCACTTTTGGCTCACGAAGCACTTCATCAGGACGAGTACAACTCACTTGCCGAAGAAACTTACGCTTGGACAATGGAGGCGACTGTTTGGTGCGAGATTTTGAGTATTTTCCCTGAAAGTAACCAAAAATTGCATCCGCTGGTGAGCCGTGAAAACAATCTGAAACTATTGTACGAGAAGGGCGGACGTACGGACAAGTACATCAAAAAATCCGTTAATACAAACAAAGGTTATCAAGGGTTGCCGCAAACTTCGCCGGGATTTGAGAATTTGTAGGGTTAAATACTGTTCGCCCGTTTGGAATAATAAAAAAAATTTACTCTTGTAATTGTTTTATGTCTTGGTTATAATAAACAAGATAAAAGATAAGATTAACCATAGTTAGGGAGATAACAATGTCAAAGAGAGTATTATTATGTATTATGGACGGGTGGGGCATAAGCCTTAATCATCCCGAATATGACGCTACAAAACTTGCACATGCCGAAAATGTTACAAGATTGGAAAAAGAGTATCCGTCGATTTCAATTCACGCAGACGGGGAATACGTTGGTTTGCCTGCGGGACAAATGGGTAACAGCGAAGTCGGCCACCTCAATTTGGGGGCGGGAAGAATTGTCTATCAAGATTTGTCGAAGATTAACAACGCAATAAAGGACGGAACTTTCTACAAGAACGAAAGATTTTTGCTTGCGGTAAACCATGCAAAGGAAAACAACTCCGCACTCCATATTTTCGGGCTTGTATCGGAAGGCGGGGTTCACTCGTCGTTGGAACATTTGCTCGCTTTGATTAAACTTGCGGCGGATGAAGGGTTGAAAAAAGTTTACGTTCATGCATTCCTTGACGGGCGTGACACACCGCCTCAAAGTGCCTGCACTTTCCTTACGCGAGTAGAAGAACAGCTCAAAAAATACAATCTTCCGCCTGTTGCAACCGTTATCGGAAGATACTATATAATGGACAGAGACAACCGTTGGGAAAGGGTTGAAAAAGGATATGACGCACTCCTTTTGGGTGAAGGATTGCACTCAAAGAGTGCTTGCGATGCGGTTAAAGAGTCTTACGCAAGAGGGGACAACGACGAATTTGTGCTTCCGACCGTAATCGGTGGGGAAGAAAGTCGAATAAAGGATAACGACTCCGTAATCTTTATAAACTTCAGACCGGACAGAGCAAGAGAAATCTCAAAGGCTTTGAATTTTGAAGATTTTGACGGGTTTAACAGAAAGAAAGTTCTTAAAAATCTTTGCTACGTAACGATGACAAAATACAACGAAGATTTCACCTTCCCCGTTGCGTTTCCGAAAGAAATCCCCGCAAACAAATTGGGCGATGTACTTGAGGCAAACGGCATAAACCAGTTTAGAACGGCGGAAACCGAAAAGTATGCACACGTAACATTTTTCTTCAACGGCGGGATTGATGAGCCGCAACCTCACGAAACAAGGGTTCTTGTGCCGTCGCCAAAGGTTGCGACTTATGACCTTCAACCGGAGATGAGTGCGATTGAGGTTTGCGAAAACGTTCTGAATGCAATAAAAAATCCTGAATATCAGTTTATACTCGTAAACTTTGCAAATCCTGATATGGTAGGGCATACGGGTGTAATCGAAGCGGCAACCAAGGCTTGCAAAACGGTTGACGAATGTGTCGGAAAAATTGCACAGGCATGCAAAGAAAACGGGATTGTTATGTTGTTGACGGCAGATCACGGTAATTCCGAGGTTATGGTGAACTCCGAAACGGGTAAACCGCAGACCGCACACACGACAAACAAGGTTCCGTTTGTTTTGATTAACGCTCTGGAGGGGACCGAATTAAAGGATGACGGGGCTTTGTGCAACATTGCGCCTACGGTTCTTCAGCTCTTCGGGATTGAAAAGCCTGCGGAAATGAATTGTGACTCTTTGATAAAATAGCAGACGGTATAAAAAGTACCGATTTAATACATCGGTACTTTTTGATAAGGAATTGGAATTTATGACAACTCAAAATACATTGGATATTGATTTTTCTATTAAAAAGAACGACGTTGACGAACTGTTTTTTAACCTCTCGGAGAACCCCGAAGGGTTTAAGAACAAAGATTTTCGATATACGTTAAGCCTCATTTATCAAACGGTTGAGGACGAGTTTAAGGACGTGTTTTTAAGCCCGCACACTCCTGCGAGAAACACCGATTTCTTTTTGATAAACGAAAATGACAAACTGTCTTTTTTTGTTACCCCGACCAATAATTTTGAGTATTACTTAAAGTCAAAAGGTTCTCTGTTCAGATTTCGTTCTCAGGTATTGGGGCAGTATGTCGGCTATTATATGGATTTAGACCTTGTCATGGATTATTTTGGCGGGTTTGGCGATATTGTCGACATGGAGTCGTTGACCCCGACGTTTATTTATATGAACAACCTTGCCCATTTTGTGATGAAACTCATCGAAAAACTTTACTTTATCCCTGTTGTTAAACAAAAGGGGGTAATGTTCAGAATTGTTTATGAGCCGATTATTCCAAATTCGCAGGTTGCGGGAATTATCAACAAGTTTGAGGAAAACATTCCCGAAAATCTTTTTATAAAAGGAGAAAAGCCCGAAAACTTTGTCAGAGATTTCATCCATTATTATATGAATTACGTGATTTACAAATTCCTTAACATCAAGGCGTACAAGTTTAAGGACGTGAAATCGGGAACGTATTTGATAAAAGACCTTGAGCAAAAAGCCTCCATGCGAGGGGTGGAGATTGCGGAAAACTTTGTAAACTGGTTTGATGAATTGTACCTCGGAAAGTATGACGTAATCCCGTTCTTCAAGATTGAAAAGGTTGACGACGAACTGTTCAGATTAAAAGTCCATATCAAAAACAGAAAAACCAATGAAAACGTGCTTATTGATGAACTTTATCATAAAGAAACGGTTTTTGACGCAAACGCTTCCGATATTGCAAAAATCGTCGAAAAACAGCTTAACTACGCAATTCGTTACATGCCTGAGTTGGAAGATTTGTTTGAGGATGAAGAAAAACTTTCGCTCGATTTGAACCTGAACGAAGTTTATAAAATCATAACCCAGACGGCATATTACCTTCAAAAAGCACAGATTGAAGTCGTCTTGCCGAAAGAACTCGTTAATATCGTCGTTCCGAGAGCCTCCATTAACGCAAAAGTTAAAAATTCCCGCTCACAAGATTTGACGGATTTGTTCAACAACACTTCCTCGTCAAAACTTGCACTGGATGATATTTTGGAATTTTCATACGAAATTGCACTCGGAAACGAAAAAATTTCGCTGGAAGAGTTTAACAAACTTGTTGAGACGAGCAACGGATTAATCAAGTACAAGAACAAGTACGTTTTGATTGACAAAGAAGAAAGTAAGAAGATTTTTGAACAGATTGCAAAAGCGAACTTTAAATCTTTGTCGAGAATGGAGTTAATCCACGCCTCGATGTCGGGACAGCTTGCACAGTACGATTTTGACTACGACGACGCTTATGCTCGTGTTATTCAAGACTTTACAAAGCCTGTCGATGTCGATCCGCCTAAGTCTTTGCAGGGTGAATTGAGACCTTATCAGATGACGGGGTTGAAATGGCTCTGGACAAACGTTTCAAAAGGGTTTGGCGTATGTATGGCGGACGATATGGGGCTTGGTAAAACCATTCAGATTATCAGTTTACTGCTGAAGATGAAAGAGGAAGGCAGACTCAAAAAGCCTGTTCTCGTAATTTGCCCGACAACCTTAATCGGGAACTGGATGAAAGAGTTACAGATGTTTGCACCGTCGTTGGACGCGGTAGTTTACCACGGAACGGAAAGAAAGCTCGACGTTAAGCACGACATAATTTTGACGACTTATGCCATTATGAGAATTGATGTTGAGGAGCTGAAAAAGCACCAGTGGGGAATCGTAATCGTTGACGAGGCACAAAACATTAAGAACCCGGACACGGCTCAAACTCTTGCGATTAAGACACTTAAAGCCGAAACAAAAGTTGCGATGACGGGTACTCCGGTTGAAAACAGGCTTACCGAGTTGTGGAGCATTTTCGACTTCATTAACCAAGGGTATTTGGGAAGTCTTAAAGAGTTTCAGAAGAGTTACGCAATCCCGATTGAGCGGTTTAAGGAAAATTCCCGTGCCGCAAAGTTGAAAATGTCTGTGTCTCCGTTTGTTTTAAGAAGGTTAAAGACGGACAAGAACGTCATTTCGGATTTGCCGGAGAAGATGGTTTTGAACGAATACTGCTACTTGTCAAAACCGCAGGCGGTACTATACGAAAAAACTTTGAACGAAATGATGGAAAAGATAAGCGAATTTTCGGGTATCAACAGACGCGGAAATATTTTCAAACTTATCACGGCGTTGAAGCAGATATGCAATCACCCTTACCAGTTCTTAAAGTCGGGTGAGATGAGCAGAGAAATGTCAGGTAAAATGGACAAATGTATTTCGATCGTTCAGACAATTCTCGACAACGGCGAAAAGACCCTTATTTTCACTCAGTATAAGGAAATGGGCGATATTCTCTGCAAGATTATTGCGGATGAATGTAACACCGAGCCTCTGTTCTTCCACGGCTCGTTGAGCGTTCAGCAAAGAGAAGAACTTATCCAAAAATTCCAAACGGACGACAATACAAAAGTTATGATTTTGTCCCTGAAAGCGGGCGGAACGGGGTTGAACCTTACGAGTGCGACAAACGTTATCCACTACGACTTGTGGTGGAACCCTGCGGTAGAAGATCAGGCAACCGACCGTACGTACAGAATTGGGCAAGACAAAAACGTTATGGTTCACAGGATGATTACTCTCGGAACTTTTGAAGAAAAAATTGACGAGATGTTGAAGGCTAAAAAAGAACTTGCCGATTTAGCGGTTTACGAAGGCGAAAAGATTATTACGGAACTTTCGGACGACGAAATTTACGAAATCTTTACGCTTACCGCATAATTTTTGTTGAAAAAATAAGAACGGAAAGAGGTTTTCTATGAAAAGAGCTATCGTTGTTATAATTGATTCCATGGGAATAGGGGCAATGCCTGATTGTAAAGACTTCGGGGATGTGCCGGAGTGTAACACCTTAAAACACGTTTGCGAGTTTAACGGCGGGTTAAATGTTCCGAGTTTGGCAAAAATGGGACTGGGAAATTTGCAGGACTTTAAAGGGATTGAAAAAACTTCCTTTCCGACGGCAAGCTACGGCACGATGATTGAGGCGTCAAAGGGCAAGGACACAACGACGGGACACTGGGAGTTTATGGGGCTTGTCAACGAAAAGCCGTTCGCAACTTTTCCAAAAGGGTTTCCCGATGAATTAATTGAAAAATTTGTAAAAGAGACGGGCTGTGGCGGGGTGCTTGCAAACAAGCCCGCAAGCGGTACGGTTATTATCGAAGAATTGAACGACGAACACCACGCAACAAAGTTTCCGATAGTGTACACGAGTGCGGACAGCGTTTTTCAGATTGCGGTCGATACGGACTTAATCCCGCTTGAAACGCTTTACGATTGGTGCAAAATTGCACGAAAAATCCTTGATGACGGTGGCTATAACGTTTCAAGAGTAATCGCAAGACCTTATAAAATCATCGACGGAAAGCCGACAAGAATTTCAAAAGACAGACGGGACTATTCAATGGTACCTCGACACACCCTTTTAAACGAGATAAAGGACAGCGGAGCAAAAGTTATTGCAATCGGCAAGATTGAAGATATTTTCTCAAAATCGGGGGTTACACACGCAATCCACACCGGCTCAAATAAAGAGGGGCTGGAACTTACGTTAAAAGCCGTACGGAATGAGCTGGATTTAGAAAGTATCGCATACGCCGATTATGTCGAAAAAAATATGCCTTACGAAATGATTTTTACAAACCTCGTCGATACTGACATGCTCTACGGCCACAGAAACGATCCTAAAGGTTACGGCAAGGCGATTGAGGAAATCGACACATACATTCCAAAAATAATTGAGAGCATGACGGGGGAAGATTTGTTGATAATTACGGCAGATCACGGTTGTGACCCGTGTGTCGCGGGAACCGATCACACGAGAGAATGCGTACCGCTGCTCGTCTTTAACAAAAAAGAAGAGGGCAAAAATCTCGGCACGCTATACGGGTTTAGTCATGTGGCGGATTTTATAAAAAAGTGGATATTTTAGAATATTTGTAGTATAATTTTGTCGTGAAGAAATTCACGTAATGTAGTTAAGACAAAAGGAGAAATAAAATGAGCGTAAAAGTTTCAGATGATTGTATTGCTTGCGGTGCTTGCGAATCAATTTGTGATGCGGTATTTTCAATCGAAGATAAGGCTGTTGTTAACGAATCAGCAGTTGCCGACAACATGGATTGCGTTCAAGAAGCAGCAGATTCTTGCCCGGTAAGTGCTATCGTTATCGAATAGTTTTTTAAGGGTAAATAATTTCTAAAAAGTCTCTCGAAAATTTTCGAGAGACTTTTTTTAGAAAGCTCCATATGGAACAAGATCTTAATTCCACTAATAGTATGTGTTTGTTTTCCTATTAGTGGAATTAGGAGGTTTGCACCCCAAAATCAGTTGAAAAAGGTGGGAAATATGCTATACTGAGGTATAGGCATTTTTAATGAGGAAAGAATAGATTGGCTGTTTTGGCGGATAAGGCGAAGAATTTAGACAAATGTGCGTGCATGGAGGACTGCACGGCGGTATGTGGTGAATTGCCTGCGATTGGCGGGGGCTTTTTGATGTCCGAAAATAAAGGGACAATGAGGTCGACAGACAGACAGACAGTTAAGTTGGTCGGCTTTACCAAGCCGACAGATTAATTGATTAAGTTTTATCGTTAATTTTCT
>CAMAML010000050.1 GCA_945836835.1 uncultured cyanobacterium
GATACGGTCACGGGTGATGAAGCCGTCGCAGTGATTATAAAAAAATATCCGACGAAATTTCTGAGTTACGTTTTTCGTTTGGTAAAGGTTATAGAATATATTTTACAGAAGTAAATAATACCATAATTTTACTCATTAATGGTGGCGATAAATCAAAACAATCTAAGGACATAGAAAAGGCTCATGAATTATATAGACAATGGAGATCTCACAATGAACAAATCAGGCTCGTTTAACGAATACATTTTAGAAGATTTAAAAACCGACAAAGATATTAAAGAATGGATTAATATCGGGTTTGAGGAATTTTTGCAAGATAATGACTTGAATGCATTTGTCAAGTCGCTTGAATATGCGGTTAGGGCAAAAGATTCCATTTCAGGCATGGCAAAAAAGACGGGGATTTCAAGAAGCAATCTTTACGCAATTTTTAACGGACAACAGAAACCCCAACTTGCCACCGCTTTAAAAATAATAAAAGAATTGGGATATACGGTGCAAGTCGCTTAACTCTAAAAAACGAGGTTCGGCAAAAGTCGAACCTCGTTGTAAAAGACTATATCTTTTGCCTTATCACCGTATTTGACCCCTGAGAGGATATGAATATCATGCCGTCGGCGATATGCAGGCAATACGGTTGTTTTACGTTACTCAAGAAGTGGGCAAACGCTCCGCTTGGCGAAATTTTTATGATATTGTTGCTGTTGTAGTTTGCAACGTAAATGTTGCCCTTAGGGTCAGAGGCTATGTCAATAGGTCCGTTCAGTTCCGCACCTTTTGCAAAAACACTTTTTACGCCTGACGGGGTAATTTTGGTGATAGAGTTGTTGCTGAAACTTGCGATATATACGTTTCCGTCCTTGTCAGACGTAATCCCCGTCGGACTTGGGATGTCGTTATAAGCACCGACCGTTTGCGGGATTTTGCGTTGAGCCACCTCTTTTTGAGCCGCCATATCCTTTTGAATGGTTTGCAAATCCGTGTTTAATGACAGTGCCAACTGCTGAGCCCTCGGTGCAACCGAGCTGTTTTGAGGGATTATCGAAAGGTACTGTTTTGCGTTGTCAACTTGCCCGAGTTTTACGCTCAATTCCGCCGCATTGTAAACCGCCTCATAGTCAGTCGGTTTTCTTACGATAATCTGTTTGAACACGTTCAACGCCCCCGCTCTGTCGTTCAGCAATTCAAGAACAACCCCGAGGTTATAATATGCGTCAATATAATTTGCGTCCGCATTAATAGCCCGCTGAAACAACTGTGCAGCCTGCTCAAACTGACCGATTTTGTATAAATCTACCCCTTTGTTGTAATATAGTTTTGCTTCACTGTTGACCTCTGCAAACGCTATGTTTCCCGCAGCCAACACCAAAATGCTCAATATCAAAAATAACTTTTTCTTCATATTAGCCTTCACTCAATTCCTCAATTAACTTTTTGTGCTTGTTTGCAAACTCTTTTCCTCTTGCAATTATAGCAAGTTTCAAAATTTTTGCAAGATCTATACAATTCAGTTCCCTAAAATTGTCGGGAAGTCTCAAACTCCAGTTAGCATCTCCCGAAGTTCCCGGACGATTGTACACGTCATATACGTTGAAATAATCCGTAAAGAAAATTTGGATGTTTTCGGCTTTTGACGCAAAGATTTCGACCAATTTTGTCTGTGCCAAAAATTCCGCATTCTTTGTCAACTCAACGATTAAATCGTCTTTGTTTTCCCAATCAGGAAAATCCATATCTTCAACAAGGTTCTTGACGTGTAGGTAACCTTCATGAGTGTTTACCATTGAATCCGCCCACATCTTGATAGGCTGATTGTCGTGAGTGCCGACCATAGCCCAGCATTTTTCGTCGATGTTTTTAAGTCGATACGGATCTTTCGGTTTTTCGGGTTCGGTGAACTGGGTCAACTTCATCCCTTGTAATTTGTACTCTTTCATAACCGCAGCGACAGGGTTTGTCAAAGTTCCCAAATCCTCGCAGACGATGCTGTCTTTGTCAAGCCCTTCTTCTTTTGCGGCTGCAATAACGATTTTTTCGATTAATCTGCCGTAAAGCTTTACCTGCTTAGAAGTCAAAGTCTTAACCCTTTTTTCCTTGTCGGGCTTAATTTCGTTGTCCAAGTCCTCAATAGATGGGATTGCAAACTGTTGCAAGAACGGGTGTTCGGGCGACGAATAGAGCCTTCCCGCACCTTCTTCAACCTTCGGTTTTTTGCCCGCCTTATAAACCCACGGGTCGATAAGCCCTACGATGTGGTCAATTCTGACCCCGCCCGGATTTTCTTTGAACATTTTTTTGAACAGGTTCTTCATCAAGATACCGCCCTCGTCCAAATCTCCGTTTGATTTAAAGAGTTTTTCGGGGTTCATAACAGGAAATCCCCATGCCTGCCCGTCTTTTGAGAAATAATCAGGCGGACAACCCAGCATCCAGCCGTCTAAAAAGAGGGACTGATACGCCCAACAATCTCTGTCCGAGAAGGCAACTTGCCTGTCCGCAATCATTTTTATGTTCTTTTTCTTTGCGTAATCTAAAGTCTTTTGGGTTTGTTTTGCCAAAACAAATTGGACAAACTTGTAAAGCTCTATTTCGTCCTCGTATTTCTTGGAAATTTCTGCTATGCGTTTTCCGTAGTTAATTTTTTCTTCGTATGATTTCGGGTTGAAGAGGTTTTTGTCTACTTCGGAGTTCCATAAAGGCCAGTAGTCGTTACCGTGTTCAACCGAAAGTGCCTCGTACAAGCTGTCTTTGTCAAGCCAAAAATCGTTTTCGAGCTTATAGGAGTTAAATTCTTTCATCAATTTTTTGTCGTTAAGCTGTTTGAAATTTTTCCACGCCTCTCTTAGAGCAATTTCTTGTTTTAAGTAGATATAAGAATAAGCGGTTTTGTTCTTGCCCGCATTAGGGTTAGCGGATACAATCGAGTTGTAAGTTTCTTCGGACAGAATATTTTTCCATTCGTTTTCGGTAAGCTGTTTTAAATCGATAAACAACGGGTTGCCGGAAAAAATCGTCCCCGTGTAAGGCGATGAGTCGCACGCCTTGGTCTTACCTGCAGGACCCAGTTGAAGAGAGTTAAAAATTCCGCTTGCAAAATCGATGATTTCTTTCCCGCCGTTTGAGTTGACCGAGCCAAAACCCGTGTTTTCGCCTGCCACAGACGGAAAACTCCCGCTGTGCATAATGAGTGCGAAATTCTTTTTGCCCAAAACTTTCAACGCTTTTTCGATAGTCTTTGTCGCATCTTTTCTAAGTAACGTGCAAACCATATAATAAACCCTCTCCTTATAAACTATAACACTACTTAATTTTACCATGAGTAAAGTTTTTTTGCAACTCGTAAAACATTTAATCTCCGTGAAAATTGCCCTGAAGTCGTAAATCTTTATCAAGTACGGCACCTACCCCAATCGGCACCGTTTGCTTGTCTTTTGCGTGAGA
Organism: uncultured cyanobacterium; assembly: GCA_945836835.1. Classification (GTDB taxonomy): domain Bacteria; phylum Cyanobacteriota; class Vampirovibrionia; order Gastranaerophilales; family Gastranaerophilaceae; genus UBA1221. The sequence continues at coordinate 3,442 of CAMAML010000050.1, forward strand.
AAATTTGAACCCCGAAAAAGTCGGCACATTTAACTCGTCCGCAAGCTCTCTGAATGTGTCTGCCAAAAACTTTTCACCCCCGGAAATATCCGTAAACTCGCCCAAGGCAAGCCCTGCAATGTTTCGGCGAAATTTTTCAATCCTTATCAACTGCCGAAACATCTTGTCGATTTTGTAAACGGGTTCTGCGACATCTTCCGCAAAGAATATAAACTTTTCATCGGGAATAAAATCAGTCCCGCAAAGAGACACAACCGTGGCGAGGTTCCCGCCCCACAAAATGCCTTCGGCATGCCCGCTTTTTATGGTAGTTGTCGGAGAATAAGTTTCGGTTTCACCGCTCAGAACTTTGAAAAAAGATTTTTCGCTTAACTCGGACACCTCCACTCCCGAAAAATCGCTCTGAAACATCGGAGATGAGTAGCTCACCAGTCCCGCTTTCTTCAAAAACATCAGGGAAAGTGCCGTCACATCGGAATACCCGCAAAAAATCTTCGGGTTGCGTCGTACAAGCTCGTAGTCAATTTTGTCCAAAAGCCTTATTGCTCCGTAGCCGCCCCTCGCGCATAAAATTGCGTCGATATTTTCATCCTCAAACGCCCAATGCAAATCCTCCAACCGCTCTTCGTCGCTTCCCGCCAAAAATCGGTCGGACTTAAAGAGGTTTTTGCCCAAAATTATCTCAAACCCTTTTTCTTCAAAATATTTTTTTGCCGAAAAAATTTTTACCTCATCAACCGCTCCCGACGGGGCTATTACACCAATTCTGCTTCCGATTTTAAGTTTTTCGGGTTTAATTATCGTCATAAAAATATCCCTTTTTTTATTCTTCTGTTATAATAATAGCATGAACGAGAAATACATACCTTTATACAGAAAATATCGTCCGCAAAAATTGGAAGAAATAGTCGGACAATCGCACATCAAGAAGGCGTTGACGAACGCAATTTCCATGGGCAGAATTTCGCATGCCTACCTTTTCACGGGACCAAGAGGAACGGGGAAAACTTCAACCGCAAGAATTTTTGCCAAATCCCTCAACTGTAAAGACGGACCGACTATCACGCCGTGCGGGGTTTGCGAAAACTGTAAAGATATTACAAATTCCGTCCCGATGGACGTAATCGAAATCGACGCGGCAAGCAACAGAAAAGTCGAGGATGCCCAAAACATCTTGGAAAAGGTTATGTACGCTCCCGTCAACAGCAGATACAAAATTTACATCATCGACGAAGTCCACATGCTCTCAAACACGGCATTCAATGCGTTGTTGAAAACCCTTGAAGAACCGCCGAAAAACGTTGTGTTTATTCTTGCAACAACCGAGGTTCACAAGGTGCTTGACACCATTAAAAGCCGTTGCCAAAGGTTCGATTTCAAACGTATTACGACGGATGATATTGTTAAACACCTTCGATATATCTCGGACAAAGAAAATATTAACATCACGGACGAGGCGCTTTTCACCATCGCCAAAAACTCGGCGGGCGGAATGCGTGACAGTATCGCACTCTTAGACCAGCTGAGCATTTTAGACGGCGAAAACGCAATCTCGACGGACGATATAAATAATCTTTTGGGCAGAATTTCTTTTGATACTCTAAACGCTCTTGCTCAAAACATTATCACCTCAAACCCGCAAGGAGCTATCGAGGTTTTGGAAAATATTTATAACTCGGGCAACGAGCCGAGCCAGATTTTGGAAAACCTTCTCGGATATTTCAAAAATTTGCTTATCGTAAAAAATTGCAAACCCGAAATTATTTTTGAGCTGACCCAGCTTAACGAGGCACAGATTAAAGAACTTCAAAATCAAAGCCAAGACCTTGAAACTCACCAAATCACGTTTTTGATAGAAAAAACTTCCAACTACGTAAAAGAGGTCAAAATGGCAACAAACGCAAGGTTATGGCTCGAAGTCGGGGTTATAGATTTGGCAAATTTGACCGAAAACACAAAGCTGATAGAGCTTCAGGACAGACTCACCCGACTTGAAGGCGGAGCAGTGCCTACTTCTGCTCCGACATATTCGGCAAAAGCTCCGGAAAGATCGGTTGCGGAAATCCAAAACCAAATAAAATCACGCCTCGCCGCCGCAACTCAACCAAAAAACGAACCCGTTGCACCACCACAATCTTTTGCAAAACCGGTGACAGCTCCCGAGCCTGCAAAACCTTCCGAGAAAACACCAACGGTTGAAGAGTTTTCACCAATGCCTAAATCAAAACCCGCACAAGGTTCTGATATAGCGACTTTGTGGGGAATGATGCTCGGAAATATTTCCTCTGTTCCGACAAGAGCGTTGTTGAAACAGTGGGCAAACCCGATTAAAGTTTCGGCGGAAGAAACAATTTTCACGATGAAAAACGAAGTCCTTATGCAACAGTTTTCGTCGGGCAACAAACGCCAAGTCATAACAGACGCCCTGGATACATTGTTCGGACAGACAAATTCTAAGTTCACCGTAAGATTACCTCAAGCGGGCGATGCGGTCATAAAACCCGTAGCACAAAGCGTCCCGCAACCAAAACCGATTGGCTCGGCACCCGCTCAACCAAAACAACAACCTAATCCGTCGGCGACACCCGAACCGCCAAAACCCGTTGAGGAAGAAGCAGTCGACCCGACAATAGAGGAAAACTTAATGGCGGCACGTGCCGATGTCGGCGGACTTGAAGGCGAAAAAGAGGTTCAACCTCAGAAAAAACCTTCCGAACTTTCAATCGGACATTCCGATCAGGTGAATATGGTCATGGATCTTTTTGACGGAAAGATTATTGAATAGCCCCGCAAGGCGGGAATTTTTAACATTCATTTTGGCATTGTGAGAGTTATTGTTGCCCGTAACTGTTCTCTATTCATACGTGTAATACTGTCCAATAAAATTTTGTTCCGGGGTATTTGGTGGAAAAGCAGTGGTACTTACCCCTCTCCGTCGGGAGTACTACTGTCCGAGATAAATTTTATGACCATAACAACCGTCCCGAAGGAACGGAAAAAGGCGGCAAACTACCCCTCTCCGCTGGGAGAGGTCGCAGTTGTTGCCGAGGGACGAGGCGTACAAATGCGGGTGAGGGTCAGACATGTACTTAGCAAAAATAATTATGCGGTTTCTCTTAAAAACAAGTCCGTCGCCTCATCTATAATGGAATTTATACTTTTCCCCGTCGACTTTGCCCTTTGAGCCAATTTATAGTGTTTTTCAGAAGTTGTCCTGTATGGGATTTGCCCCTTGTAATCAGCAGGACTTAACGGCTCGGGAATATTATACCCCGCCTCCAAACAAGCAGAAATATAAGATTTTAAAGCCTCTTTTATTTGATGAGTTGCTTCTTCAATAGTTTCACCATCGGCAATACAACCGTTTAATTCGGCTATTGTTGCAATATAACATTGATCTTCAATCGACCATTCAAAACGATATGTCCAATTAAGTTTCATATAATAATCAATACTGTTTGTCATGTATAATCGCCTCCTTAATTAGTCGTATTAAATATTTTTTAAGCGGTTTTTGAGTTCTTACCAAAGTAATAATTTGATTAGGTGATTTTGTAAAAGTTATGTGCGAGCTACCTCCCTTTGGAGTTCTTGCGACATAGCCCAAAGACAAAAGTACCTTTTCTGCCTCTTGGTACGTAATGTCTTTTTCATCAATAATTTTTTGGCTAAGTTTATCAAATTAACTCATACTAACATGATATCATATATTGATATCATATTCAAGTGGTAGAAATTATGGAGTTACGATAAATCGGTAAAAATCGGGGGATATCTGACATGATATCCCCCGATGAACTTTTTTCACGTTAAACAGTTTTCTCTTTATAACGCCTGTTTTCTTACGAATAATAACTTCTGAACTTCATTGGTTTTGGGTTTGCCAACTCGACATAATCGAGTTTTTTAGGCTTGAACCACTGTTGACGCATCTTTCCTAAAAGACTTAGAACTTCATCTTCTTTCGATACCCCCGCAGGTGTCCTGCTTAACAACGGCATGCCATCGCATAATGAGGAATTATTATGCGGAACAGGCGTTCCCCTACGCCCCTGTTGCACGGTTCCGACATATCCGTCTTTTGAATTTTGTGTCCATTTTGTGTATTCCATTTTAGCTCGTTTATTTTGTTTTACAAATAATTCTCTG
>CAMAML010000051.1 GCA_945836835.1 uncultured cyanobacterium
AATGGTAAACATCAGCAAATCTCTGGGATTTTCGGACAGGATATGTTCGACTTTTCTTAAATCGTTTTCATTTCTAATCGGTTCGACTTTGTTCATTTTTTCTCCTTGGCTATTTGTAAACCGTAACGTACACTTTAGTAAAAAGTTGCAAATACAAAATTATTGTGCAAAATATGTTTTTTTTAAATTTATAGTCAATCTTACGATTGCAAAAGTTTTCAAATGGCGGTATAATTTCCTTATGAACAAACCATTATTGGACATAGAAAATTTATTTGTAGAATACAAGACGGACAAAGGTTTTTCGGACGAAAAACAGGTTATCCATGCCGTAAACGGGGTATCCTTAAGCATTAACAAGGGGGGGATCCTTGCGATTGCAGGCGAATCGGGTTGCGGAAAATCGACGCTTGCCCGCTCGATTATCCGCTTACAAAAGGTTAAGTCAGGTAAAATTTCGTTTGAGGGCAAAGATATTTTTGCAATGAAAAAAAATGAGCTGAAAGAGTTCCGAAAAAAAGCTCAAATGATTTTCCAAAACCCTTACGCAAGCCTCAACCCCAAGATGAAAATCATCGACATTCTCAAAGAACCCTTAAAAATCAACACGGATATGACGGATTTTGAGATTATGGAAAGAATTTCCGAGGTGGTTGAAAAGGTAGGGCTTGATAAAAACTGCTTAGACCTTTATCCTCACGAGTTTTCGGGCGGGCAAAGACAAAGAATTGCGATAGCTCGGGCATTAGTACTTAATCCCGAATTTATTCTTGCGGACGAACCCGTCAGTGCCTTAGACGTAAGTATTCAGGCTCAAATAATAAACCTTTTGAGAGATTTAAAGAACAGGTTTAACCTGACTTTTCTGCTTATAACTCATGACATCAGCGTGATAAAATATCTTGCGGACAGGGTTGCCGTGATGTACCTTGGCGAAATAGTCGAAATCGGGAACACTCAACAGGTGTTTCTTAATCCGAAACACCCATACACTAAAGCCCTCTTGAGTTTTGCTCCACAAATCGGAGGGGGGAATAAAAAAGAAAGATCCGAACTTGGCGGAGAATTACCTTCTCAGGGGAATTTGCCTTCGGGGTGCAAATTCCATACACGCTGCCCTCATTGTATGGATATGTGTACAAAATGCATACCGCCGACCGTTGAGATTTCCGACGGGCATTTTGTAACATGTTTTCTTTATATGAAAATGAAAAAATAGCTTGCAATTATGACTTTTTCCATGGTATTATCGGGTTATGGACAAAAACGAGAAAAAAGTAATAAGTTCAAACAGAAAAGCGTTTCACGACTTCATAATTTTTGATAAATTTGAAGCCGGAATTGTGCTGACGGGAACGGAGATTAAATCTATCCGCAAAGGAGCGATTAACCTCAAAGACAGCTTTTGCAAAGTCAGTAACAACGAAATTTTTCTGTATAACTGCCATATTTCACCGTTTGAGCAGGGAAACAGGTTCAATCACGAGGCGGAACGCACAAGAAAATTACTTTTGACAAAAAAAGAAATTTTAAAAATCCAAAATAAAGTTAAGCAGGACGGCTACACCATTGTCCCGCTGGAGGTCTATATTCAACGAGGTTTTGCAAAAATTCTAATCGGGCTTGCAAAAGGTAAAAAACTTCACGACAAACGTGACGCAATCGCCCAAAAAGACCGCCAAAGAGAGGTTGACCGAGCTTTGAAACAAAGATACTAAAAACATTTCCATTTTCTTTGTGTTTACAAGTATGAAAAAAAGTGCTACAATTAAACACGGAAGAAGGAGAAATTATTATGGAAATTAAAGTTTCACAAGACGTTAAGAACCTTCACTCGGACGTTATTGTAATAAGTCAGTTTGAGGGCGAAAAGACTTCGCAAGAGATTGCAAATGTTTACGCAATAGAAAAAGACCATTTTGAAGGCAAATTGGGGCAAACGTACCTGCTCCAAACTTACGGGAAAATTCCTGCCGACAAAATTCTTGTGGTCGGGTGCGGAAAAAGAGAAGAGTTTACCCCGACAAAGATTACGGAAGTCGTCGCAAAAGCGGTAAAAAAACTAAACCAAATCCACGCAAAGCACGTATGTTTCGATTTTGAGGTTATGTGCGGGAAAGCGGGCGTAATCGGAGCTTTCATAGGTGATTACGTGTTTGACAAATATAAGACAAAAAAATCAAATCATTTGGAAGAAGTTACTTTTGCAAACGTTAAGGAAGAAGATGTGCAAGAGGGGTTAATTTTTGCACAAGGGATGAACTTTGCAAGAGATATTGCAAACGAGCCTGCGGCTTATGCAACTCCGACAAAGTTGGCTGAATTGGCACTTTCTTTTGAAGGCTTGGAAACAAAAGTTTTTGAAAAAGAAGAAATCGAAAAAATGGGCATGGGAGCATACCTTGCGGTTGCAAGAGGGAGTGCGGAGCCTCCGAAATTCATCCATATGAAATACGTCGGCAAAAACGCAAAGAAAAAGGTTGCGTTTATCGGCAAAGGTCTGTGCTTTGATAGCGGCGGCATGGACTTGAAGCCCGCATCTTCGATGCTTACCATGCGAGATGACATGTCGGGTGCGGCGTGCGTTTTGGGGGTTATGCAGTCGCTCACCAAACTTCAACCTGAAGGGGTGGAAGTTCACGGGATAATCGCTGCATGCGAGAATATGCCGGGACAAAACGCTTATAAGCCCGGTGATATATTGACGGCAAAGAACGGCAAAACCGTTGAAGTGGACAACACCGACGCCGAAGGCAGACTGACGTTGGCGGACGCACTTTGCTACGCTTGCGAACTCGGCGTTGACGAGGTCGTTGACATTGCAACCTTGACGGGAGCGTGCGTTGTTGCTCTCGGATCAATCGCTACGGGCGTTATGGGTAACGACGAAGAAATGATTTCAAAATTTCTTAAAACGGCAAAAGAAAGCGGGGAAAAGTGCTGGCAGTTGCCGATGTTTGAAGAGTACAAGGATAGCCTCAAATCCGACATCGCCGATATGAAAAATACGGGTTCAAGGTTTGGCGGAGCATCGGCTGCGGGCGTATTTCTAAAAGAGTTTGTCGACGGAGTAAAATGGGTTCACGTTGATATTGCGGGAACGGCATTTCTTGAAAAACCTCAAGGGATTTTCTGCTACGGTGCAACGGGTGCCGGTGTCAGAACCCTATTGAACTACGCAACGAAATAACTCAAATTAACTTAATTTTATGATAAGAAGGGCAAGTCTTACGACTTGTCCTCTACTTATATATAAACCGATGGGGGCTAATTCAGCCCCGTCGATTTAAATTATACTGCTTCCGCACAGTCCTTACAAATCCCGTCGGAATTGAGAGTTCTAAACTTCCAACACCTTGCACACTTTTCACCGTCGGCTTTAATTACCCTTACGGTGTAGCCGTCCTCCGTGTATTCGTTCAGAACGTTTGACGGAACCTCGTCACTTACAAATGCCTGCGATACAATGAAAATATCCGCAAGGTCTTTTTCGTTATTTTTCAAGACCTCGTTATCCTTTACCGAAACCGTTACCGCAACTTCAAGCGAGCTTCCGACCTTCTTTTCGGCTCTTAGCGGTTCAATCGCACGGCTAACAACTTCACGAGCCTTCAAAATCTTTGAAAAATCTTCTTCCAATTTTTCATTATTCCATTCCTCGTGAACTCTCGGCCAATCCGTCAACAAGACACTCTCCAATCCGCCCTTTTGGCATTCCGGAATTGCCGCCCAAATATCTTCCGCCTGATGAGGCATTACAGGAACAAGCACCCTCACGATTGTTTGAAGGGTCTCGTACATAACCGTCTGGCATGCACGTCTTGAAACGGATTTTTTACCCGCCGTATAAAGTCTGTCTTTCACAATATCGAGATAGAATGAACTCAAATCAACCGCCGCAAAGTTTTGAAGATGCTGAAAATACTTGTAAAATTCGTAATTTTCAAACGCTTCCGTCACAACCGCAACGAGTTTGTTCAACTTATGCAGTGCAAACTTATCGATAGGTTTCAAATCCTCATACTCAACTCTGTCAACCGCAGGGTCAAAGTCAAACAAATTTCCGAGCAAAAATCTTGCGGTGTTTCTTGTCTTTTTAAAGATTTCGGTCAACTGTTTGATGATATTGTCCCCGATTTTGGTATCGTTTCTGTAATCGACCGACGCCGCCCAAAGCCTTAAAATATCCGCACCGTAGTTTTTTATAATATCATCGGGACGGATAAAATTACCCAACGATTTCGACATCTTACGCCCGTCTTCACCGAACACGAACCCGTGGGTCAAAACGGTTTTGTAAGGCGCAATTCCCTGTGTCGCAATCGCAGTTAAAAGCGAAGATTGGAACCAGCCTCTATGCTGATCCGAACCTTCAAGGTACATATCGACAGGGGGTGTACCGAGTTCTTCACTTCTCTTGTCCACAACCGCTCTCCAAGAAATCCCCGAGTCAAACCAAACGTCCATAATATCGTTTTCTTTTCTGAAATGTTTTTTCCCGCACTTAGGGCAGACAAAACCGTTCGGCAAAAGTTCTTCAACGGAATGTTTAACCCACGCGTCAGAGCTTTCCGCCTCAAACATTTTTGCAACATGTTCTATTGTTTCGTCGTTGACGATAACTTCACCGCAATCTTCGCAGTAGAATACGGGGATAGGCACGCCCCAAGCTCTTTGTCTTGAAATACACCAGTCGGTACGCCCCGCAACCATATTGGAAATACGAGCCTCGCCACCTGCCGGTATCCATTTGACGTTTTTTATCGCTTCAAGAGCCTGCTCTCTGAACTTATCAACCTTTACAAACCATTGAGGTGTTGCTCGGTAGATAACGGGATTTTTACATCTCCAACAATGCGGATAGCTATGGTTGATGTCTTGTTTTTTCAACAAAGCTCCGCATTTTTCAAGTTTTTCGATAACGATTGCGTTACCTTTATAGTAAGGTACGCCCTCTAAATCTTTGTCGTTGACGACTTCCGTCCAGCATCCCTTACTGTCAAGTGGAGAAAATACTTCTATCCCGTATTTACAGCCGACTTCGTAGTCCTCAAGCCCGTGTCCCGGTGCGGTATGAACAGAGCCGGTACCTGCGTCAAGCGTAACGTGTTCCCCTAAAATTATCGGGGATTTTCTCTCAACAAGCGGATGACGGGTTGCCAAAAGCTCTAAATCAACCCCCTTGCACTCACCGATTACGTTAATGTCTTTTTCGTTCCACTCGACGTTAGAGAGGAAACTCCCGAGCAAACCTTGTGCCACAACGTAAACATCCCCGCCGTACTCAAAGAAAGTATAGTCAAAATTAGGGTGCATACTGATTGCCATATTAGAAGGAATTGTCCAAGGAGTTGTCGTCCAGATTATCGCATAAACCGATTTACCCTCGGTTTTAGACACAATCGTGTTAATCTTTTTGGTCGACTCTTCGTCAAACTTAAATCTTACGTAAATGGAAGTTGAAGTGTGATCGGCGTATTCAACTTCCGCCTCGGCAAGAGCCGTTTCACAGCTTGCACACCAGTAAACGGGTTTCAAGCCTTTTTCGATGTACCCTTTTTTATACATTTCACCGAAAACTCTGACCTGTTCCGCCTCATATTCGGGATCAATCGTCAAATAAGGTTCGTCCCAGTTCCCCAAAATACCCAGACGCTTAAATTCGCCTTCCTGACCTTTAAGGTTTTTGTGTGCAAATTCGCGGCATTTAGCCCTCAATTCGGCAGGTGTCACGGCACTTCTTCCGCCCTTGATGTTTTTTACAACCTTGTTTTCAATCGGAAGCCCGTGTCCGTCATACCCCGGAACATACGGGGTATAGTAGCCCGCCTGAGCTTTATATTTGAGCAAAATGTCTTTTAAAATTTTGTTCAAAGCTGTTCCTACGTGGATTTTTTCCGAACTCAAATACGGAGGTCCGTCGTGAAGAATAAAGCTGTTTTGCTTACTTCTTTGGTTAATCATTTTATTGTAAATATCGTTTTCTTCCCAAAACTTTTGGATTTCCAACTCTCTAACCGTCGCATTAGCCCTCATTGCAAGCGAGGTTTGCGGTAAGTTTAATGTGTTTTTAAATTCTGTCTTTACATCATTACTCATAATCTTATCCTTATTATTTATTGATTTCAATCTCTTCAGTCGCCAAAACCTTCTCAATCTTTTTTGCCGACTTTAAATTTTTCAGCTCTAATCTTTCTTCCCGTTCCTGACGAACAAATTCTCTCATCTTGTCGTAATCGAACACGTTTTCCCAGCGGGCAATTACAACGGTTGCAAGGCAATTTCCGACGAGGTTAACGGTCGTACGCCCCATATCAAGAATTTGGTCAATACCTAACAAAATCGCAACCCCCAAAACGGGGATATTGAAACTCGCAAGAGTTCCCGCAAGCACAATCAAAGCTGCTCTCGGAACCCCCGCAACCCCTTTACTCGTAAGCATTAATGCCAACATAATTATAAGTTGCTGATTTATGTCAAGGTGAATCCCCACCAACTGCGACGAAAACATAACCGCCATCGCAAGATACAATGTGCTTCCGTCAAGGTTAAACGTGTACCCCGTCGGCATAACGAACCCTACTATATTTTTCGGGACGCCAAACCTTTCCATAATATCCATCGCCTGAGGAAATGCCGCCTCGGAGCTTGCCGTCGTAAACGCTAACAGAGCAGGCGACTGCAACGCTCTGATTAAACTTCTGAACGATATTTTTACAATCTTGCAAACTATAAACAAGACAATTATCACAAACGCTGCAAAGGCAACATATAGAGAACATATAACTTTAAAATAGTTTTTCAAAATGGCAAGCCCGCTTGCACCGACCGTCGAAGCAATAGCCCCGAAAATCCCCAAAGGTGCAAAATACATGACATACTCCGTAAACTTAAACATAATTTGCGAAACGGAGTTCAACAAATCCAAAACGGGCTTGGCTTTTTCTTTGCACGCACACATCGCAAGCGAGAAAAATATCGAAAACACAACAATTTGCAACAAATTTCCGTGTGCCATCGCATCCACTATACTTGTCGGAAAAATATCCGTCACCATAGCCCCGATTGAAGTATGAGCCTTACTTGCGGCAAGCAGACCTTCCGTCTGCATTTGAATGGCATGAGTGGAAGTACCCATAACAAACCCGACACCGGGTTTAAAGATATTTGCAAAAGTCAACCCGATTAAAAGTGCAAGCGTTGTCACGATTTCAAAATAGATAATCGTTTTTAACCCGATTTTTCCGAGATTTTTGGCGTCCCCATGCCCCGCAATCCCGACAACAAGAGTGGCAAACAACAGCGGAGCAATAATCATCTTCACCATTCGCAAAAATATTGCTGCAAACGGGTGCATCTTCACGGCAAAATCAGGGGCAAAATGCCCCACCAATACGCCTAAAATCAACGCAACAAATATTAGGGTTGTTAATCTTGAATGTTTCAATCTCATACCTCAATAAAAATTATACCGCAAACATAGAGTTCAGACTATATTGAAAACTCTTTGTGTTAATAAAAGTTAAGGAGGAGAAACAGAACATAAA
>CAMAML010000052.1 GCA_945836835.1 uncultured cyanobacterium
TCCAAAAACTTTTTCAAGCCCGCAATACTTTCGGTTTGGTTGATTTCGGTGTTAAAGTAGTAGTCAAAAATCCCCGTTTTTGCACCGATTTCAAGGACGGTGTTTTTGATGTTTTCTTTAGACTTGTATTCGGTCAAATAGTCGTAAGTTTTCAGGAAATTTTGAAGTTTTTCCGCGTCTTTAAACCTCTTCCAATCTGCCGACCTCAAAATATCGATAAATGTTTCTTTCTTTGAAACTTCGTTAAACAAAATCTTGTAATCCTGCGGGTTTATGCAAAAGGGTTGTGCGGTCAGCAGTTGGAAAATTCGCCACGAGTGCATGTACGGGTTAATCAAAAATTGGATGTAAAAATAGAGAACATTCACGGCAGTGATTGAAAAAATATCTTTCCCGTCTTTCAATTCGTAGGGAATGTTTCTACTTTTCAGCATTTGTGCAAACTCGTACAATTCCGCATTTGAGCGTGTCAGGATTGCTATTTGAGAGTACAGTTTCTCGCCCGTCTTATCCTTAGGGCATTCGTCGGACTTTGTAAGCTCTTCAATTTCTCTCACGATTTCCGCATACTCCTGATCTATATCCGCATAGGTGTAGAACCTTACGGGTTTTGTTTTTGAGATGACTTCTTCATTTTTTGCGACAAGGTTTTTATCTATGGCGTTGCCGTCCTTGTCCTTGAAATTGCAAGTGTTTACAAGGCTAAGCGGGTCTTGTTGGATAACCGCACGTGCAGCGTCCAAAATCGGCTGGGTTGAGCGCATATTTTCCGTTAGGCAAATTATTTTTGTATCGGGAAATGTTCTCAAAAAATTCTCTATCGTATCGAGTTTTGCACCTTGAAAACGGTAAATAATTTGGTCGTCGTCCCCGACTACAAGCACGTTTTCGCTGTCAAGTGCTTGAGTAAGCGCAAACACAATCTCGTTTTGGGACTTGTTCGTGTCTTGATACTCGTCCACCATAAGGTATTCGTACCTGTTTGCGATTTGGTGAAGGAAAGACGGTTCGTTGTCGAACTTGTCTAACACGAGGTTAATCATGTCGTTAAAATCAAGGTAGCCCGCAGAGTCCATTTTTTGTTGATAAAGCTCGTAAAACTTCCAAAGTTCTTTTGCCTGCTCAACTTTTTTAACGGCTTTATCCAGCAAGTCATACGGAGGTTTTTTGTACCTCTTGTCCTTGCCCGAAAGCACCAGCTCGATTTTTTCTTCAACGGCACGTATTGCGGGTTTCCAGTCTAGGTTCTCTTCCAAATTCTCAAAAAACTTTTCTTTTGTGAGCCTGTTCTGCTTGATTGCCGAAATCTGTCGTTTAATAATATTGATATAGTAATAAGGGTCGTTTTTTTCGGTTCTGTAATACGTCGGGTTTAATTCGTCGATACACTCTTTGATGAAGGCTTTTGAGACGGGATCGGAGATGATTTTGTAGTTAGCGGGAACTTCAAACTCCTCTTGATATTCGTCGATAATGTTACAACAAAACCCGTGATAGGTAAAAATTTGAACATCACAGGAAATAACGTTCAACTCTGCCTCGATACGTTTTTTCATCTCGCTTGCGGCAGCGTCCGTAAACGTCAAGCAAAGAATTTTTTCCTGCTTAATCCCTTTTGAGAGCATATTTTTTATCCGCTCAATAATCGTGAAGGTTTTCCCCGTCCCGGGTCCCGCCAACACAAGGTATTTCCCGTTGATGTTATCTATACAGTCCTGCTGTTTTTTGTTCGGTGTCTTTTTTGCGGTTGTCGTAACAGTCATATTTTTCCTCTTTCCTTTAAATTACCGTTTTCTATCTACAAGAAAATCATAACACCCCCACACGTCAATATCGGGCATACAAAGATAGTACCAAAATTTTTTATTTATGGCAAGTGAAAAAATTTTGACTTTATGGTTTAACAAGAACAAATAGCAAAAATTTTTCTTTAGGAGTTTTAAAACAGCTATGATAAACAGAGTTCAAAACTACGGCACAAACACCAAAAACAATCCCGTATTCGGAAGGAAAGACGGGTCGATTTTGGACAAAATCCACGATTACACACGAAACTCCGCCGACCTAAACGACACAATCGTTGTCCCGAGAACAATATTCAAAGGATATTTGGGGATTATGGCAGGGACAACTCTCGTAACGCTTGCAGGGCTTGTGAATAAGGCAAAACACCCGAAACTATTTAAAGGCACGATGGCAAGCGGACTTTTGGCGTCGATATACGGCACGTGGGCTTTCGTCCGCCCGTTCATCCTGAAGGATAAGAATATTAAAAATATATAGACAAAATTTGTATTTTATGGTAGTATGATTACAGGGAAGTACCACCAACCTTCACCCACCTCCAAACGTATTACAAAATAACGGTGGTAAAGAAGGAGGGTAAAGCTATGATTGACAAAATAATAGTGCTACTATTCGTAGCAACGCTATTCGTAGCAGCACTTTATTTGTTGTTGAAATTATAGGGTACTAAACGAAGTCCTCGGCATCTTTTGCGGGTTGTCGGGGGCTTCACCCTATACACATTATTTACTATTTCCTCAAATTTGTCAACCCCATGTCTTTGTTTTTAGAAGCACCTTCTTCACAACGTCACGGGGATGAAATTATACGACACTTGGACAACTTCAAGCATAACCGCCTTTGCTCAAAAGCGCTATCAGCAATCCGCAATCCCGATGTAGCAACCCTTGCGTTTGTCGGAATAGGTTGTGTGCAAGAGTTCGTGTGCTTTATGGGAATTAGGTTTTTCGAGATGTTGTGCGTAAAGCTCTTTAATATCAGGGTTTTCGTGGGATTTTCGCCAAGTACCTTTTTCGTCGTCTTCGTACAAGCCGTTTGCACGCATTTCTCGGATTTCGGGTTCGTTACAACTTATCGGCTGACCGCCGCCGTTTATGCACCCGCCCGGACACGCCATAACCTCTAACATCTGATAGTCAGCCTTGCCCTCTTTAATCTCTTTTATGCATTTTTCCGCCTCTTTGAGGGTGTTGACTATTTTGACCTTAACTTTTTTACCTTTAAGGTCGAGTTCAACCGTTTTAACCCTGTGCAGACCTCGCATTTCGTCTATTTTGACGTCTTTAAGCTCTTCGCCCGTTGCGATTTCGTAAGCGGTTCTGACGGCTGCCTCCGCAACTCCGCCCGAAACCCCAAAAATCGTTCCGGCACCCGAGTATTTGCCAAACGGAGAGTCTGCCTCTTCGCCGTGAATTTTTTTGAGCTTAATCCCTTCCGTCGAAATCATTTTGCCGATTTCTTGGGTCGTCAGCACATAATCGATTTCATAAGTGCCGTCAGGGCGTTTAAATTCTTCACGTATTGCCTCGGCTTTCTTTGCGGTGCAAGGCATAATCGCAACGCTTACAAGGTTCTTGCTCGTAATATCGTTGTAATATTGCGGAACATATTCGCGAATAATCGCCCCCATCATCCCTTGCGGAGACCTGCAACTTGAAAGGTGCGGCAACATATCGGGATGTTTAAGCTCCAAGAACCTTACCCATGCCGGACAGCACGAGGTAAACATCGGGAGGTTGTCGTTTCTCTGAAGCCTTTCGACAAACTCGCTCGCCTCTTCCATAATGGTTAAGTCTGCCGAAAAATTTGTGTCAAACACGAGGTCAAACCCCATCCATTTTAAGGCGGCGTTCAGTTGTTTGGTTAAATTTGTCCCGGGCTCAAACCCGAACAATTCGCCGATTGCGACACGTACGGACGGAGCGTATTGGACAACGACTTTCTTCTCAGGGTCGTGAATTGCCGCCCAAACCTCTTCAACCTGCGATTTTATCGTGATAGCACCCGTCGGGCAGATTGCGGCACACTGACCGCAGTTTACGCACTCCGTTTTTGCAAGCGGTTTTCCCGCCATAGGTTGGGCAAGCGTTGCACTTCCTCTGTTTGCAAACCCCAAAACTTCCAAGCCTTGATACTCTTCGCACGCTCTTACGCACGCCCCGCACAAAACGCATTTGTTTGCGTCACGTACAATGGACGGGGAAGATTTATCAACAGGAAAATGTTCCGCCCTCGGCAAGTATTTTCCCATAGGATGAACGTTGTATTCAAAAGCATAACGCTGAAGCTCGCACCGCCCCGATTTTTCGCACGCCGTACACTCTTTGTCGTGGTTTGCGATAAGTAGCTCAAGAATTGTGTGTCTTATACGTCTTAACTCCGCCGTTTCGGTTTTTATGACCATACCCTCTTTCGGCGGCATATTGCAGGACGCCTGCAAGCCTTTTCCTTCGACTTCGACCATACACATTCTGCAAGCCCCGAAATCTTTTATCAAATCCTGCCTGTAACAGAGCGTCGGGACGTTGAACCCGTTGTTTCGTATTACTTCAAGGACGTTTGTTTCGTTTGTAAATTCGCATTCTCTGCCGTTTATTATCATTTTACCCATTGTTCAAATACCTCTTTTTAAACTTTATCAATCGCCTTAAACGGACAACCGCTCAAGCACGCACCGCACTTAACACATTTGTTCTCGTCAATCTTGAACGGAGATTTGACCTCTCCGCTAATCGCACCGACGGGACAATTTCTTGCACATTTTGAACAACCCTTACATTTTTCGGGGTCGATAACGTATTTTTGAAGCGCCTTGCAAACGCCCGCAGGACATTTTTTGTCTTTGATATGTGCGATATATTCGTCTTTAAAGTATCTGAGAGTTGATAAAACGGGGTTTGGTGCGGATTTACCCAGCCCGCAAAGCGAGCTTACCTGAACGACATGTGCAAGCTCTTCGAGCGTGTCTAAATCCTCCATCGTAGCTTTACCTTCTGTAATTTTTGTTAAAATTGCGAGCATATTTTTTGTACCTTCACGGCACGGGGTGCATTTCCCGCAGCTTTCCTGCCGGGTAAAGTTCATAAAGAACCTTGCAACCTCGACGATACAGGTGTCCTCGTTCATTACAACAAGCCCGCCCGAGCCGACCATTGCACCGACGGATTTTAGGGTTTCGTAGTCCATTGGTAAATCCAAATGTTCTTCGGTTAAGCAACCGCCCGACGGACCGCCGATTTGAACGGCTTTGAACTTTTTGCCGTTGCGGATACCGCCCCCGAGGTCAAATACGATTTGCCTCAAGGTCGTGTTCATAGGGACTTCGATAAGCCCCGTGTTATTGACTTCGCCCGTGAGTGCAAAAGTCTTTGTCCCTTTGGATTTTTCCGTCCCCATTGAGCAGAACCACGCCGCACCGTTCAAGATTATGAGCGGAACATTCGCAAAAGTTTCGACGTTGTTTAGCAAAGTCGGACGCTGGAAAAGCCCTCTTTCTGCCATATGGATGTTTTTAGGTCTTGGCATACCTCTTTCGCCCTCGATTGAGGCGATAAGTGCGGACGACTCTCCGCAAACAAACGCTCCCGCACCTTCTTTTATGTGGATATGGAACGAGAAATCCGTCCCGAAAATGTTATCGCCGAGGTAGTGGCGTTCTTCGGCTTGTTTTATTGCAATTCTGAGCCTGTGAACGGCAAGCGGATATTCCGCACGGACGTAAATGTAACCTTCGTCAGAACCTATCGCAAAAGCGGCAATCGCCATACCTTCAAGTAGCTTATGCGGGTCGCCTTCCATAACGCTTCTGTCCATAAACGCCCCCGGGTCCCCCTCGTCGCCGTTGCAGATTACGTAAGACTTTCCGCCCTTGTACCGTGAAACGGATCTCCATTTTCTGCCCGTCGGGAACCCCCCGCCCCCACGACCTCGAAGTCCCGAATTTTCGATTTCGGTTATGACAGCGTCAGGGTCGTTGTTTTCCAAAACCTTTGCCAATGCCTCGTATCCGCCGACGGCAACCGCCTCGTCGATACTTTCGGCGTCAATTTTTCCGCAGTTTTTGAGTGCCGTTCTGGTTTGTTTTGCGTAAAAATTTATCTCGTCGGATTTTGAAATCTTTCGCCCACTTGCAGGGTCGGTGTAAAGTAACCGCTCAACGGGTTTCCCGCCGACAAGGTGGGAGTTGACTATTTCTTCCACGTCCTCTAATTTAACTTTGACGTAGGTTGTATGAAATTCGGGGATAATTACCAAAACACCCTGCTCGCAAAACCCGTGACACCCCGTCGGGATTACGGTCATTTTGTCTTTGTGAGTGAGGGTCGAGACGTTAGCACCGAGTTGGCGGAATTTTTCGATAACCTTATCCGAACCGTTAGCTTTACAGCCGGTTCCCGAGCAGACCAAAACCCTTAACCCCTGTTCGCAAATCTTTTTATTGGCTTTTTCGCGTTCTTCTTTTATATCAACTTTCAAACAAACTTTTTCCATGACTGTTTTATGCCCTTTCTTCTTTCATAAGTGTTTCAATGATGGTTGTGACCGCTTGAGGGGTCATCTTCGGGTGAACCTGCCCGTTAATAACGATTGCGGGTGCAAGTCCGCAGGCCCCGAGACAGCTCACGATTTCGAGTGAAAAAAGTCCGTCTTTTGTTGTGAATTTACCTTTTTCAAGATGAAGAGTGTCTTTGATTGCGGAAAGAACGGGGGAAGAGCCTCTGACGTGGCACGCCGTCCCGTCGCAAACTTTTATCTCATATTTGCCCTTAGGTTCTAATGAAAACTGTGCGTAAAAAGTTGCAACGCCGTAGACCGTTGCGGGGGATAAACCTTCGACATTTTCGCCGATATAGGTCATCGCCTCTTCGGGCAAGTATCTGTATAACGCCTGAACCTCCTGCAAAATGGCGATTAAAAACGATTTTTCATAGTTGTACTTTTGTAAGATTTCTCTGATTTTGGAATAATCTACAACCGTACTTGAATTTGTACACTCCATCTTTGCTCCTTTGTAAAATAATAAACAATAACAACACTTGAATTATAGCACAAAAGTAAGGTGGTTTGTCAAGGCTTTTTGGTTTTGGGGTATGTTAAGGTTATTTGGGTATTGCACGAGTGCCAATTAACCGTAACTGTGACCCTCTACCTACGGGAGAGGGCAGACATTCTTAATTCGCCGAATTTTTATTTTATGGCGGATTTAGAATGTCGGGTGAGGGGGTGAACGGTTACGTTGTCGGGTTCAATGAAAACGTTGAACACGACCTACAAAACTGTTATTATACAAGTTTAAAGGAAATTTGTACATAGGGAAACACTTTTTCAGTGACGTCAACGGTTGGTTCAGCCACCGTTACAATTCTACGTTTTTTAATCCCTTTTAAAATTTGCTCAACTTTCACCACTGTTTACCCCCTCACCCCTCCGTGGAGGTTATAATATCTTCGGGATGTTGGTTTGTCCCTCTCCCGTATGGAGAGGGAGATTTTAACGTTTATTTGGGCATTGCACGAGTGCCAATTACCCGTAACATTAAATTTGTAGGTCGGGTTTACCAAGCCAATAATCCAATTTATCGTTGTCGTGTTCAATGAAAATGTTGAACACGACCTACGCGACTGCAAATTACCCCTCTCCATACGGGAGAGGGTAGAATTTCTTAATGAGCCTTTGATTTCATTTTTTTAAAGGCGAATTTAGAAATTCGGGTGAGGGGGCAATCGGTTACGTTGTCGT